>NZ_JBSFJV010000025.1:0-94242 GCF_053598235.1 Kitasatospora sp. NPDC001159 | reverse complement strand
GCCCGAACCCCACACAGGCCCCGCCGAGGCCGCCGCGACCGATCCGTCGGTGACGGGAGCGGAGCCGCTTGCTCGTTACTGACCCACGCTCCTAGCCTGTCAAGAGATGTGACTGTACGTCAGCATGCGACCAGGCCGTCGAAGCGAACGGATCGTCGGCCGGGGTGCCGGCCTGCGTCAACCACTCGTCGTCACCCAGGAGTTCCGTGTGGTGCTCGCAGGCGGCGGGCAGCAACATGAAGCGCCGACGGCGCGGTGCTCCACGCCCTCGGGGAGGAGCGCCAGATGGGCCTTGCGGGTGCGGTCGCCGATCATCCGGTGCTCGTCCGTGCGCAACGGTGGGCCGAGCTGCAGCGACCGGGTGGCGTCGGCGGGGGCGGTCGAGGCGGCCTGGTCGACGTTCACGGTGGCTCCTCGGGCAGGGTTCAGCACCTTGCCGACCGGTCTTCCCGACTCGCCTTTCACCGACCCTGCGCGACTCCCGCCCTTTTCCCGTGCGGGCGTTCGGGCCTGCGGATGCCGATGGCCGCGCACCCGGTGGGCGGGGCGCGGCCACGGCTGCCCGGAGCTCAGGACGCCGGGCGGTTCAGGGGCGCTCTCTAGCGCGGCGGCGGGCAGAGCGTGGCGCGCAGCGCGTCGTTGATCTTCGCGGCGGTGTCCGGCCCGAAGCCCTGCGGGTGGTCGGGCGAGGTGAAGTGCTGGTCGGCCAGCTCGATCAGCTTCGCCTTGTCCTTGGGGAACTGGTACATCGACTGGCACTGCTTGCGGGCCTGCTCCACCACCTGGTCGGGCTTGTCGCCGACGATCGCCGGGTCGATCGCCTTCAGCGCGGCGACCACCTTGCCGGTCACGTCGGCATCCGGTTTGGCGGGCAGCCCTGCGTCGGCGGGCGGCGCGGGCTTGGCCGGGGCCGAGCCGTCCGTACCGGGCGCCGGTGCGCCCGTGGCGCCGTCGGCCGTGCCGGTCGCGGAGGGCGCGGGGGTCCCGGGCGTTGAAGCGGTCGAGCCGGGGGTCGAGGCGTCGGACGGGGTGGCGACGGCGGCGGTGGGGGAACCGGCCGCGGCGGTGGCCTTGCCCGAGCTCGATCCCGAGCTGGAGCAGGCAGCGAGGCTCACCGCGGCGAGTGCCGTGAGGGTGGCGGCGAGGAGTCGAGTGCGCATGGTGCCACACTGTCATGTTCGCGGCGCCGAAGGGAAGGTCCCCCCGTACGGCGGACGGCGGCCCGGAAGCCGAGGCCTCCGTACCGCCGTCCGAAGGGCGAGCCGTCCACTGTCCGCCGTACGCCCCGGGCGTCAGCCGAGCCCGTTGGCCTTCAGCCAGTCCTTGGCGACCGCCGACGGGTCCTCCTTGTCGACCGCGACCCGCTTCATCAGCGCCGTCAGCCCGGCGGTGTCCAGCTTGGCCGACACCGCGTTGAGCGCCGCCGTCGCGGTGGCGTCCACGCCCGCCTTGTTGACCAGCGGGGTGACGTTCTGCGCGCCGAAGGCGTTCTTCGGGTCGGCCAGCGGGACGAGCTTGTACTGGACGATCTTCGGGTCGGTGGTGAACACGTTGCCGACCTGGATGCTGCCGTCCTTGAGCGCGTTCGCGGTGGTGTCGGCGGTGGGCTTCCACTCCTTGAAGGTCAGCCCGTAGACGTCCTTGAACTGTTGCTCGCGGCGGGACTTGAACTCCGGCGGACCGCCGATGGTGAACTCGCCGGCCTTGGCGGCCAGGTCGGAGATGCTCTTGAGGTTGTACTTGTCGGCAGCCTCCTGGGTGACGCTGAGCGAGTCCTTGTCCTCCGCGGGGGAGGAGTCGAGGATCCCCAGCGAGGCGGGCAACGTCTTGGTCAGCGCCGCGTTCACGTCCTGGGTGGTGACGGCGGTGGCCTTGGCGTCCAGATGGGCGAGCAGTGAGCCGTTGTACTCGGGCAGGACGGTCAGGTTGCCGCTCTGCAGCTGCCCGTAGAGCACCTCGCGGCTGCCGATGTTGAACTTTTCCTCGACCTTGACGCCCTTGGCCTTGAGGGCCTGCGAGTAGATCGAGCCGAGCAGGACGTTCTCCGGGAAGTTCGCCGAGCCGACGACCACCGTCGACCCGGAGCCGCCGGTCACGGCGGCGCCCGCGGAGGCGGTGGCGCCCCCGTCGAGCGGGTTGCTGCTGGAGGAGCTGCAGGCGGTGGCGCCCAGGGCGAGCGCGGCGAGGGTGCCGAGGAGGACGGCGCGCCTGCTTCTCTTCATTGTCGACATGGTGACAGTTGTCCTTCCGGAACGGATGGGAGAGGAGAGTTTCAGCGGGCCCGGCGCTGGGCGCGCACCCCGGGCGGGAGCACGAACCGGGCGAGCAGGGCGAAGAACAGCTGGGCGCCGACCGCGAGCAGCACCACCAGCAGCGCGCCGCCCACGGTCACCGCGTACTGGCGGGTGGCCAGTCCGTCGATGACGTAGCGGCCCAGACCGCCCAGCCCGACGTAGGCGGCCACCGTGGCGGTCGCGATCACCTGGACGGTCGCGGTGCGGAAGCCCGCCAGCAGGGTTGGCGAGGCCGACGGCAGGCAGACCTGGAGGAGCACCTGGGAGTGGGTCAGCCCGATGCCGCGCGCGGCGTCCCGGACGTCCGGGTCGGTCCCGCGCACCCCCTCGACGGCCGCCACCAGCAGCGGTGGCGCGGCCAGCGCGACCAGCGGGATCAGCACGGCGGTGTCGTCGACCCCGGCGAGCAGCACCGCCAGCGTCACCAGACCGAGAGTGGGCAGGGCGCGGGCGGCCCCGGCCAGCGCGGTGACCGCGGTGACGCCGCGCCCGGTGTAGCCGATCAGCAGCCCGAGCGGCACGGCCAGCAGGGCCGCGAACAGCAGGGCCTCACCGGAGAGCAGCAGGTGCTCGGTGAGCCGGTGAACGATCGAGTCCGGACCGCTGCGGCGGTCCGGGGCGGAGAAGAAGTCGCCCAGCCAGTTGAGCCAGTTCACGAGCCCGCTCCCTTCTCCCGGACGGCCCAGGGCGCGAGCAGCCGCCGGGCAGCCACCAGCAGCAGGTCGACGACCAGCGCGACCACGGCGATCAGCACGATGCCGGCCACGATCGGGGTCGGGAAGGTGCGCTGGAAGCCGTCGATGAACAGGTAACCGAGCCCGCCGCGCCCGACGAGCGCGCCGACGCTGGCCAGCGAGATGCTGGACACCGCGGCGACCCGCAGTCCGGCGATCAGGTACGGCACGGCGGCGGGCAGTTCGACCGAGGTCAGCCGGTGCCACGGCCCGTACCCCATCGCGGTGGCGGCCTGCCGGACGGACTCGGGGACGGCGCGCAGCCCGTCCACGGTGGTCGGCAGCAGCACGGCGAGGGCGTAGAAGGCGAGCGGGAACATCACGGTCGCCTGGGTGGCGAGCCCCGTGTAGGGGATCAGCACCACGAACACGGCCAGCGAGGGCAGTGCGTAGACGACGTTGAAGACCGCGGCCAGCGGCTGGTACAGCCGGGGGAACCGGGCGCAGGCCAGACCGAGCGGGACGGCCAGCAGCAGGCCGATGAGCACCGGGACCAGGGCGATCACGGCGTGGTCGGCGAGCAGATGGCCGAGGTAGCCGAGGTGGTCGCCGATCCAGTACCAGCGGACGATCGGTTCATCGTCCACCGTCGGCTCCGTCCGCCCGATCGGTGCCGGTCGTCTCGTCGGTGCCGGCGGTCGTGGGGCTGCCGCTGGTCCTGTCGGTGCCGGTCGGCTCGCCGGTGTTGACGCTCTTGTCGAAGGCCGCGCCGGTTCCCGTGACGGGCGCGAGCGCCGCGAGGATCGCCTCGCGGCTCACGGTGCCGGTGGCCCGGCCCTCGGTGTCCAGCGCGACCGCGACCCCGGCGGGAGAGAGCACAGCGGCGTCCAGGGCGGTGCGCAGGGTGTCGATGTCCGGGCGGTAGCCGGCCACCGGCTGCAGTTCGGCGGCGACGGCGTTGCGGTCGATCCAGCCGATCGGCCGGCGCTCGTCGTCCAGGGCCAACTCCCAGCCCCCGTAGCGGACTCCCTTGCCGACCGGGCGGAGCGGGACGGCGCTGGCGGGGCGCAGACCGAGACCGCGCAGGCCCCGGTCGCGGCCGAGGAAAGCGGCCACGCCGTCGTCGGCGGGGGCGGTCAGCAGGGTGTGCGGGTCGGCCAGTTGGGCGATCCGACCGTGCTCGCGCAGCACCACGACCTGGTCGCCGAGCCGGACGGCCTCCTCGATGTCGTGGGTGACGAACAGCACCGTCTTGTGCAACTCGGACTGCAGCCGCAGCAGCTCGTCCTGCAGCCCGGCGCGCACCACC
Organism: Kitasatospora sp. NPDC001159; assembly: GCF_053598235.1. Classification (NCBI taxonomy): domain Bacteria; kingdom Bacillati; phylum Actinomycetota; class Actinomycetes; order Kitasatosporales; family Streptomycetaceae; genus Kitasatospora; species Kitasatospora sp. NPDC001159. Next base: position 89,965 of record NZ_JBSFJV010000025.1, on the reverse strand, counting down.
GGGTCGACGGCGCTGAACGGCTCGTCCATCAGCAGCACCGGCGGGTCGGCGGCCAGCGCGCGGGCCACGCCGACCCGCTGCTGCTGGCCGCCGGACAGCTGGAACGGGTAGCGCTTGGCGGTCTCGGGGGCGAGCCCGACCAGTTCGAGCAGTTCGGCGGCCCGGACGCGGGCCTTCTTGCGGTCCCAGCCGAGCAGGTAGGGGACGGTGGCGATGTTGTCGATCACCCGCCGGTGCGGGAAGAGCCCGGCCTGCTGGATCACGTAGCCGATGCCCCGGCGCAACTTGGCGGGTTCCAGCTGGGCGACGTCGGTGCTGTCCAGCAGCACCCGGCCCGAGGTGGGCTCGACCATCCGGTTGACCATGCGCAGCAGGGTGGTCTTGCCGCAGCCGGACGGTCCTACCAGGACGGTTATCCGACCGGTCGGGACGTCCAGGTCCAGGCCCTCGACGGCGACGGTGCCGTCGGGGTGGCGCTTGCCGGCGCCCTCGAATCTGATCACGGGGTGTTTCCTCGTCAGGGCGCCCCGGGGAGGCGGCGCCTGTGTCGTTCGGTCGTTCGGTCGGGTCGTTCGATTGACGGCGGCTCCAACCGCCCGGGCGTTCTTCCGCCCGCGTGGCTGCCCAGGTTTGGACCGGCGGAAACTCCGATCAGACTATGACCTGAATCATCTCCTGTCCGTGATTTACCGTGCGGCACGCGCTGTGGAGCCCGGCTCAGACCCGGCTTGAGCCCCCGTTCTCCGTGCCGCTTCTGTGCTCCGCTCGAACCCGTGGCTCATCCGCCCGGGCGGGTCGGCAGCCCCGCGGCCGCCCAGCCGACGAAGCCGCCGTCCAGGTCGGTCGCCCGGTGCAGCCCCAGCTCGCGCAGTGACGCGGCGGCCAGGCTGGAGGTGTAGCCCTCGGAGCAGACCACGATCAGCTCGACGTCGTGGCCCGTGGCCTCGGGGATGCGGTGACTGCCCGTCGGGTCGAGCCGCCACACCAGGACATTGCGCTCGATGACGAGCGAGCCGGGGATCTCGGCCTCGGCCGTCCGCTGCGCCGCCGGACGGATGTCCACCAGCGGCGCGCCCTCCAACTGGGCCCGGTACGCCTCCCGGGCGCGCGGGCGGTACACGCCTTCGCGGGCGCGCTCCAGCAGGTCGTCGATCGTGGTCACCACTGCTCCGGTCCTTCCTCCGAGGTGCGGACGAGCCCACCGGCCCGCAGGTCGTAGTGCGCCACCGAGCTGAGCGGCGGCGAGCAGGCGTGCAGGGTGACGGCCGGGCCGGAGGCGGTGTGGCGGACGTCGTGCACGTACTCGGGGCCGAAGGCGCGGGTGGTCCCGGCCGGGATCCGGCGGATCAGCAGGCCCTGCTCCGGGCCGCCGAGGGACAGCTCCTCCAACTCGCCGAGGGCGACGGTGAACGCGCCGCGCGAGCAGCCGTGGTCGTGGAAGCCGGTGGACTGGCCGGGTAGCCCGCTGATCAGCCACACCTCGTGGTCGTCCTCGGCCACCAGGCGCCGGTACCGGCGCTCCTCGGTGGAGAGGTGGACCAGGTGGATCCACCGCCCGGGCCGCTCGGCCAGCTCGCGGACGACGGTCCGCAGGGCGTTCGGGGTGAGCGGAGCGCGGGCGCGCTCGGCGGGGGCGGGGGGTGTCTCGGGGGTGTGCGTCGGGGTCTCGGAGGCGAGGTCCAGGCTCACGGGGGCGTCCCCGGGTGCGGCGGGAACGTCGGCGGAGTGCGCTCGGGTGCGGCGGCCGCAGCGCTGGTGCCTCGGCGGGCGCGGGCCGACGGAGCGGCCCGGCACCACCGGGCACGGCACGCACGGTGCCGCCGGACGGGCGGGAGTCAGAACTGTGGGTGCGGGTGCGCGGCGCGGGCCCTGGTAGACGTCAGAGGGCGGGACCGGCGGGGGAGAACGAGGTCAACAGGCACAGCTGGAACTCGCCTGGCGTCGCAGATCGACGTGCGGGAGGCGGAACCAGAGTGGTGCCGGAGTCCATGCACCGGATCCTTTCCGAGTCGGTCGGACGAAGTCCAGCCGGGCCGCCCGCTTGTTGCGCCCTGTTAACCCTCGTCGGAGCGGCGCGGTGTTGGGGGAGCCGTGGCCGCCGGCGTCTGTGCGGGGTGGCCGGACGGCGTCGCGGGCGAGCTGTCGGGCGACTGCGCGGGGACCGGCGCGACGTCGGCGCCCCCGGTCGGCGACAGTGCCTGTTCGATCACCGGCCCCGCTTGCTCGCCCAGGTAGCGGCCGAGCGTCAGGTAGGCGTCGAACTGCTGGTGGTTGAACCACTGGTCGCTGGTGCCGTCGTTCGGGAAGGCCCGGTTCGCCACCGCGTAGGAGTGCAGCTCGTACGGCATGCCGGCGGTCAACACCGCCTGGAGGACGATCAGCGTGCCGTGCCGGTCGGACTCCGGCCGGCCGTCGGTGTCGGGGTAGCGGATGTCGCCGGTGATCACCCCGCGGGCCGAGAGCCGGTCGGAGAGCTGGGCCGCCAGCCCGCGCAGCGGTGCGCCGGCCCCGGCCCGGTCGCCGGCCCCGTGCTGGTCGGCAGTGGCGCTGCCCGGGATCAGCAGTTCCGGCCGGTGCAGGGTGATCACGATGCCGAGCTCCTCACGGGCCAGGGTGATCGCGGCGGCCAGGTTGGCGGCGTAGCCCGAATCCCCACTGGCGTCGATGCACACCGCCGTCCGCACCCGGTGCCGCAGCAGCTCGACCAACCCGAGGTTCTCGTAGTGGCCGCCGTCGGTGGTGAGCAGGAAGCGGTCGTCCGCCGGGAACCGGCCGGTCAGCTCCCGCAGTTGGTACGGGAGCCGACGGACCGCGGGCTGCGCCGCGCGGCGCCAGTCCGGGGCGCCGGACCAGACCGGGCCGAGCACCGCCGGGTTGGGCAGCCATGTCCCGAGCCGGGCGTTGGTCACCGCGAACAGGCCCTGGTAGACCTGGGACTGGCGCCCCATGGCGGAGGAGAAGGCGGCGCCGGAGACGGCCATCGCCGACTGCACGGTGAGGTCCCGGGCGATGTGCCGCCGGGTGCGCCGCTCCAGCAGGTCGGTGCGCGCGTACCCGACGTCCGGACCGCCCACGTAGTCGTGGGAGAGCGAGAAGGAGACCGCCCGACGGCCCGGCGGCGTACGGGAGTTGCCGGAGAGGTTGGCCGCGGTGGAGAAGATCACCTGCGGGAAGTCGGGGTGCCGGGCGGCGTAGTGGCTCAGCCAGGTCTGCTCGCGGTAGAAGTCGTACCGGCGGGCGAACGACCGGCCGCCCTCGGTGACCCGGCGGACCGCGAACGCCGAGGCCAGGCGCAGCCGGTAGAACGGGTGCAGGCTCATCCAGGTCTGGTCGAGGTTGAGCCCGACCGCGCCGAGCACCAGCGGCAGCAGCACCTGGACGGCCGCCGGCCAGGCGTACCCCGTGGCGACCGCCCAGCCAAGGGCCAGCAGCGCGCCCGCCGTCAGCGCGGTGAGGGCCGCCCACACCACGACGTACTGCGGCAGGTTGGCGGTCAGCCCGCCGCCGAGCCGGCCGGCGCCGCGCAGTGCCCCGGCGACCGCGGCCACGCCGCTGCGGATCGTGCGGCGGTCGCGCCAGAGTATTCCGAGCAGGAGCGCGAGGTAGCTCAGCACCACGGTCAGGCTGAGCCCGGCGCCGGTCAGCTGCGGACCGGCGGCCAGCGCCTGTTGGAGCCGGACCGCGCCCCAGGCCAGCCCCGGCACCGCCAGCACCCCGACGGCCAGCAGAGCGGCCAGCGCGAGCGCGGCGTAGTAGAGCCGGTGCAGCGTGCGTGGCAGCAGCGCGTGCCAGCCGAGCGGCGGGAAGGCCAGCAGCCACAGCAGCCAGCACCCGGCCGCCGCGGCGAGCAGTGCGCCGAGGGCGGCCAGCGCGGGTGCTCGGAACGCCAACTCGCCCGGTACGGCGCCCGTGTGGCGCAGTCCGGCCGCCGCCAGGGCGTCCAGGTCGGTGAGCGGAAGGGCGTGGTAGAAGCGGCTGAGACCGAGGCCGAGCACCAGGACGGCGGCCAGCAGCAGGGTGAGCGCCGACAGCACGCCGCGCAGCAGCGTCCCGAGGGCGACCAGCCACTCGCCGGTGCCGTCGGCGATGAACTTGCTGTGGCGGCGGAGGTGGTCCTCCTCCGGGGAGCCGGGCTCCATCACGGTGTCGGCCGTCAGCCCCGAGACGGCGTGCACCGGGCTGCCGGGGGCGGAGTCGCTGAGCGCGAGCTGCAGTGCGCCCACGGTGTAGCCGCCGCCCGAGACGGAGACCAGGTACCGGGCCCGTTTGAGCCACGGGCGCAGCGACTGGAGGGCGCCGAGCGTGACGCAGGCCGAGCGGATGCCGCCGCCCGAGGCGCAGAAGCCCAGCTCGGCGGGCTCGCGGCCGGGTGGCACCCGGGCGGCGTCGCGCCAGTGAGTGCGGGCGTCGGGTGGCTCCTCGGACGGCTGCCCGCCCGGCCGGGCGGCCGTCGGCCGGGGCGGGATCAGCGCCGGACGCTCCGGGTCGGTCTCGTCCGCGGGCTTCGACGAGGAGGGCAGCAGCCCGCGTACCGCCCGGGCGGCCGTCACCGCCAGCAGGCCCGCCGCCACCACCCCGGCGGCCGGGAGCAGCAGCCAGGCGACGGTGGAGAGCGCGGCCGCCAGCGCGAAGGGGGTGTCGGAGCCGCCGTGGTCGAGCCCGATGCGCAGCAGTACGTTTCCGGCGAGGTCGCAACCGACCGCGAGCAGCCCGGCCCCGGCGACCGGGAGGACCAGGGCCCGCCGGCGCCGCCGGCCGACCACGTACCCGCCGAGCAGCGCCGCGGCCACCAGCGTGAGCCCGTAACCGGCGGTCAGCCAGACCTCGGCGCGCAGGGCAGCCGCGTAGTCCCCGGCGCGCTCGCCGACGACCGCCTCGGCGGCGGTACGGGAACCGGCCAGCCGCAGGGCGACCTCCCGTGCCGGGGGCGCCTGCCGGTGGTACAGCAGCCGGCCGAGGACCAGCGGCAACAGGGCACCGAGGGCGAGTAGCAGGCCCGCCCAGGCGGGCAGGGCGGGCGGGTGCCCCGCCGCCGGGTCGTCACCCGCGGCCGCACCCGAAGGGCCCGTCGCGCCCGTAGCGCCCGTTGTGCCCGTTGTGCCCGAAGGACCCGCAGTGTCCGGAGTGCCCGTACGACGCTCCGCGCGTTTGCTGAACGCTGCCACCCACACCACTCCTTGGTCCTGATGCCACCCCGCACCGTCGCCGTGCCGTCGTCCGACTCCCCTGTCTGATCCCCGAATTGACGCCGCCAGGACCAGGTGTGACGGTCCGTCGGGGCATCCACCGGCGTCTTACCCTGCGGTGGCCGATTCCGCACCCCGGGCGCCCGCTTTCACTCGAATGAGTAAGGAGCGCACGTCCGGGGTAGATGAGCGTTTCATCCCACCCGGGACCATCAGCGTGTCCGCGCAACAAGATCGCCCCAGACGCGTTACCGCCAACGTATTGTCAGGCCACCGAGGCCCGGCCTACCGTCTACAGATCGCTTTCTACGCACGTAGACCCCTGCGGTTCCCCGAGCGGACCCGCAGGAGAGACCCGCCCCGTCAACCCTCAGACCGCGGGCCCGACCGCTCGGCCGGGCCCCGGAGTTGCGGAGGTACCCATGTCGCAGATCGTCCGTGCCGCGCTCGTCCAGACCCGCTGGACCGGCGACCAGGAGAGCATGATCGCCCTCCACGAGCGTTACGCCCGTGAGGCCGCCGCCCAGGGCGCGAAGATCATCGGCTTCCAGGAGGTCTTCAACTCCCCGTACTTCTGCCAGGTTCAGGAGCCCGAGCACTACCGCTGGGCCGAGGCCGTCCCGGACGGCCCGACCGTGCGCCGGATGCGGGAGCTCGCCCGCGAACTCGGCCTGGTCATGGTCGTTCCGGTCTACGAGGAGGAGCAGACCGGCGTCTACTACAACACCGCCGCCGTGATCGACGCGGACGGCAGCTACCTCGGCAAGTACCGCAAGCACCACATCCCGCAGGTCAAGGGATTCTGGGAGAAGTACTACTTCAAGCCCGGCAACCTCGGCTGGCCCGTCTTCGACACCGCCGTCGGCAAGGTCGGCGTCTACATCTGCTACGACCGCCACTTCCCCGAGGGCTGGCGCGCCCTGGGCCTGGCCGGCGCGCAGATCGTCTACAACCCCTCCGCCACCAGCCGCGGCCTGTCCGCCTACCTGTGGCAGCTCGAACAGCCCGCCGCCGCCGTCGCCAACGAGTACTTCGTCGCCGCCATCAACCGGGTCGGCACCGAGGAGTACGGCGACAACGACTTCTACGGCACCTCATACTTCGTCGACCCGCGCGGCCAGTTCGTCGGCGACGTCGCCTCCGACAAGGAGGAGGAACTCGTCGTCCGCGACCTCGACCTGGATCTGATCGAACAGGTCCGCCAGCAGTGGGCGTTCTACCGCGACCGCCGGCCCGACGCCTACGGACCGCTCGCCGAGGCCTGAGGAGCACCGTGATGACCACCCGCGACCCGCACCAGCGCACCGTCGTCCGCGGCGGCCTCGTCATCACCGCCACCGACGAACTCCACGCCGACGTCCTCATCGAGGGCGAACGCATCGCCGCGCTGGCCGCCACCGGCAGCGCCGCCGCCGAGGCCTGGACCGCCGAGACCGTCATCGACGCCACCGGCCACTACGTCATCCCGGGAGGCGTCGACGCCCACACCCACATGGAGCTGCCCTTCGGCGGCACCGCGGCCTCCGACACCTTCGAGACCGGCACCCGCGCCGCCGCCTGGGGCGGCACCACCACCATCGTCGACTTCGCCGTCCAGCCCGTCGGGGGCTCGCTGCGCGAGGGCCTGGACACCTGGCACGCCAAGGCCGAGGGCAACTGCGCCGTCGACTACGCCTTCCACACCATCGTCTCCGACGTCAACGACGCCGTCCTCAAGGAGATGGACACCCTCGTCGACTCCGGCGAGTCCACCTCCTTCAAGCTGTTCATGGCCTACCCCGGTGTCTTCTACAGCGACGACGGCCGCATCCTGCGCGCCATGCAGCGCGGCGCCGCCAACGGCGGGCTGATCATGATGCACGCCGAGAACGGCATCGCCATCGACGTCCTGGTCGAACAGGCCCTCGCCGCCGGCCGCACCGCCCCGCGCCACCACGGCGAGGTCCGCCGCGAACTGCTGGAGGCCGAGGCCACCCACCGGGCCATCAAGCTCGCCCAGGTGGCCGGCAGCCCGCTCTACGTGGTGCACGTCTCCGCCGCCTCCGCCCTCGCCGAACTCGCCCAGGCCCGCGACGCCGGGCTCAACGTCTTCGGCGAGACCTGTCCGCAGTACCTCTTCCTCTCCACCGACAACCTCGCCGAGGAAGGCGCGGACGGCTTCGAGGGTGCCAAGTACGTGTGCAGCACGCCGCTTCGGCCCCGTGAGCACCAGGAGGCGCTCTGGCGGGGGCTGCGCACCAACGACCTCCAGGTGGTCTCCACCGACCACTGCCCGTTCTGCTACGTCGGGCAGAAGGAGCTCGGCCGCGGCGACTTCTCGAAGATCCCCAACGGCCTTCCGGGCGTGGAGAACCGGATGGACCTGCTCCACCAGGCCGTGGTGGACGGGCACATCAGCCGGCGCCGCTGGGTCGAGATCGCCTGCACCACCCCGGCCCGGATGTTCGGGCTGCACCCGCGCAAGGGCACCATCGCGCCGGGCGCCGACGCCGACCTGGTCGTCTACGACCCCACCGCGGTGCAGACCGTCTCCGCCGCCACCCACCACATGAACGTGGACTACTCGGCCTACGAGGGCCGCCAACTCACCGGCCGGGCGAGGACGGTGCTCTCACGCGGCACCGTCGTGCTGGACGACGGCAGCTGGCTCGGCCGGGCCGGCCACGGCGCCTTCCTGCGGCGTGACACCTGCCAGTACCTGACCTGAACCCTCCCTTCTCCCGCCCGGGGTCGCGCGGCACACGCCGACCCCGGGCCGCCCTCCCACCCCTCCCGGAGCCATCCATGGACATCGGCCTCGTCCTGCAGACCGACCCGCCCGCCCGCCTGCTCATCGACCGGATGATCCGCGCCGAACAGGCCGGGTTCAGCCACGGCTGGACCTTCGACTCCTGCGTGCTGTGGCAGGAGCCCTTCGTCATCTACAGCCGGATCCTCGCCGAGACCGAACGCCTGACCGTCGGCCCGATGGTCACCAACCCCTCCACCCGCACCTGGGAGGTCACCGCCTCCCTGTTCGCCACGCTCAACGACATGTACGGCAACCGCACCGTCTGCGGCATCGGCCGCGGCGACTCCGCCATGCGGGTCGCCGGACGCCGGCCCGCCACCCTCGACCGGCTCTCCCAGGCCATGCACGCCATCAAGGAGTTGGCCGAGGGGCGCACCATCGAGGTGGACGGCACCGAGATGCACCTGCCCTGGGTGCGCCCCGGCGCCGCGCTGCCGATCTGGATGGGCGCGTACGGCCCGAAGGCGCTCGCGCTGACCGGCCGCCAGGCCGACGGCTTCATCCTGCAGTTGGCCGATCCTTACCTCACCGAGTACATGATCAAGGCGGTCCGGTCCGCAGCCGCCGAGGCCGGCCGGGACCCGTCCTCGCTCACCATCTGCGTGGCCGCCCCCGCGTACGTCACCGCCGACGAATCGCCCGCCGCGCTCGCCCACGCCCGGGAGCAGTGCCGCTGGTTCGGCGGGATGGTCGGCAACCACGTCGCCGACCTGGTCAGCCACTACGGCGAGCACTCCGACCTGGTGCCCGACGCGCTCACCGACTACATCAAGGGCCGCCAAGGCTACGACTACAGTCACCACGGCCGGGCCGGGAACCCCGACACGACCTTCGTCCCCGACGAGATCGTCGACCGCTTCTGCCTCATCGGGCCGGTGGAGGCCCAGCGCGCCCGACTGGCGGAGCTCCGCTCGCTCGGCGTCGACCAGTTCGCCGTCTACGCCATGCACGACGCCGTCGAGGCCACCATCGACGCCTACGGAACGGACGTCATCCCCCACCTCTGATCCCCTTGCGTCAGACGGGAGTTGCCCATGCCCGACACCGGGACCGGCGGCAGACAGCGGCAGTACCCCGACGGCCGGGTCGAACTCGACCCGACCGACGGGGCGTTGCCTCCCAACGGCTTCACCAGTGACGACCTGCGGCCGGTCCCGGTGCGGCAGCGCACCTGGACCACGTACAACTTCCTGGCGCTCTGGGTCGGCATGGCCCACAACATCCCGTCCTGGACGCTGGCTTCGGGCCTGGTCGCGATCGGCATGGACTGGAAACAGGCGGTGCTGACCATCGCGCTCGCCAACCTGATCGTGCTGTTCCCGATGCTGCTCACCGGACACGCGGGTACCAAGTACGGCATCCCGTTCCCGGTGTTCGCCCGGGCCTCGTTCGGGCTGCGCGGGGCCAACCTGCCCGCACTGATCCGGGCGGCGGTGGCCTGCGCGTGGTTCGGCATCCAGACCTGGATCGGCGGAGAGGGCATCTTCCTGCTGGCGGGCAAGCTGTTCGGCGAATCCTGGCGCACGGCAGCGGAGTTCGGCGGCTACCCATGGACGCAGTGGCTCTCGTTCCTGCTGTTCTGGCTGATCGAGATGGCCATCATCGCCCGCGGGATGGAGGCGCTGCGGCGCTTCGAGAACTGGGCGGCGCCGTTCGTCATCGTCGGCGCGCTCGCCATGCTGGTGTGGATGACCGTCAAGGCGGGCGGGTTGGGGCCGCTGCTCTCCCAGCCGTCCCAGCTGGGCTGGGGCAAGGGGTTCTGGAAGGTCTTCTTCCCGTCGCTGATGGGGATGATCGGCTTCTGGTCCACCCTGTCGCTCAACATCCCCGACTTCACCCGCTTCGGCGGCAGCCAGCGGGCCCAGATCCGCGGCCAGGCGCTCGGCCTGCCGACGACGATGACGCTCTTCGCGCTGCTGTCGGTGCTGGTCACCTCGGGTTCCGAGGCGGTCTACGGCGAACCGGTGTGGGATCCGATCAAGTTGGCCGCGAAATTGGAGAACCCGGTCGCCATCCTGTTCGCGCTGCTGACCGTCCTGGTCGCGACGCTGTCGGTGAACATCGCGGCCAACGTCGTCTCCCCGGCCTACGACCTGGCCAACCTGCTGCCCCGGTTCGTCAACTTCCGCACCGGAGCGCTGATCACCGGCGTGGTCGGGATCGCGATCTTCCCCTGGAGGCTGACCGCCGACCCGCACGTCTACATCTACGTCTGGCTGGGAGTGGTCGGCGGACTGCTCGGAACGGTGGCCGGGGTGCTGATCGCGGACTACTGGGTCGTGCGCCGAACCCGCCTCCAACTCGCCGACCTCTACGGTCGGTTCGACGCCTACTGGTACGCGGCCGGGTGGAACTGGCGGGCGGTGGTCGCGCTGATGGTCGGCGGCCTGCTGGCGGTCGGGGGCTCGTACTCGCCCGTCGACGGGCACGGGGTGAAGCAGGGCCCGTTCCCGGTGGACGGGGTGATCCCCTTCCTCAAGCCGCTCGCCGACTACGGCTGGGCGGTCGGCTTCGCGTCGGCGTCGGTGCTGTACCTGGGGCTCAGCGCGGTGTTCGGCGGGTGGCGGGGAACGGACGCGGGGCGGCACGCGGCGGGCGGGTGATCGGTGGCCCCCGGGAGCGACCGACGGGGTTCAGCGGGCGGATGACGACGAACTGATAGCGGCGAACAGATGACGGCGAACAGTGTCGGAAGGACGCCACGCACGGACCGGTCGGTTCCCGGTGGCCGGATCCCGCCCGCCCCCGGGCGACGGAACCGGGCCCGCGGGCGGCGGCGTCCTCAGGGGTAGAGCGGGCGGGACGGGGCCGTCGCGCCGTGGACGGGAGGAATGACGGATGAGCATCGTCGCGTGGATCGTGCTGGGCCTGGTGGCCGGGGCCCTGGCCAAGCTGCTGCTGCCGGGGAGGGACCCGGGCGGCCTGATCGTGACGACCCTGATCGGCATCGCCGGCTCTTTCGTCGGCGGCTGGATCGCGTCGCACTTCCTGCACAGGTCGATCACGGCGCGCTTCTTCGACGGACCGACCTGGGTGTCGGCGATCGGCGGCGCGCTGGTGCTGCTGATCGCCTACCGACTGCTGTTCGGCAACTCGCGTCGCTGACGGCCGAGTTGTTATGGATCTGACGGGCCGGCCGCCTGGGGAGGGGGCTGGCCCGTACGTTTCACCGCGCGGCGCCGTTCGGCTCAGGACTCCGCCGACACCTCGGCGACCCAGTCCGGCAGCTCCTCACGGGCGGCGAGCCAGGCGGGCGGGACGTCCGCGAGCCCGGTGCGGGCGGCGACCACCCCGGCGGCGATGGCGCAGGTGGTGTCCATGTCGCCGCCGCCCTCCAGGGTGTGCCAGATCGCCTCGGGCAGCGAGTCCAGGTGTCCGGCGGCGGACCACAGGGCGAACGGGACGGTGTCCGGAGCGGAGATCATCAGCCCCGAGCCGAGCACCGTGGCGGCGTGCCGGACGCTGGTGCTCCCGGGCATCCGGGCGGCGATCCGCAGACCGGAGCGGACCTCGCTGTCCGGCAGCCGCCCGGCCACCTTGGTCAGCAACTCGGCCCGGCCGGGCGGGGTTTGGCCCCGGCTGCGGACAGCGAGCGCCGTGGCGAGCGCGACCGCCACCGCGCCGGTGACCGCCTCCGGGTTGAAGTGCGTGGTGAGCGCCTGGAGTTCGGCCTGCCGGGCCACCTCGTCCAGGTCGTCGGCGAACCAGGCGCCCAGCGGGGCGACCCGCATCGCGGCGCCGTTCCCGTACGAGCCCTGGCCCTCGAACTGACCCGAGGTGATGGCGCGCCAGTCCCCGCCCGCGCCGATCCCGCGCAGCACCCGGTGCATCGACGGGCCGTACTTGCGCCCGTACTCGCGGGTGTACTCCGCCGCGAACTGCTCGGCCAGCGCGTCCTGGTGGACCTCGCCCCGGGTGGTCAGGTGACGGACCAGGACCAGGGCCATCGCGGTGTCGTCGGTCCAGTGCCAGGGCGCCGGGCGGGCCAGCCGGGCCGCCTGGGCGGCGGGCGCCTCGTCGGCCGGGACCGAGAACCACCGGTCGCCGAAGGCGTCTCCGAGCGCAAGGCCCCGCAGGCTGTCCAGGACCGGATCGGCCGCACGCACGTCATCCTCCAAGTGAGATCAACTGTGGGTGGCAGTCTGCCCGACGGCCGAGGCGCTGGCGATCGGATTTCGCTCCGGACGCCGGCGCCTCGACTGCCGACAGTGCGCTACTTGGCCTTGAGGCCGCCGAGAACGAGCTTCCAGACCGCCTCGAAGCGCTCGTCCGCGGTCGGCTCGGACCAGGTGGGCGCGTAGGCCGGGTCGTGGAAGGGCACGGTGGCGTCGAAGACGGCGCGGGCGGTGCCGAGGATGTGGGCGAGCTTGAACTCCTTGCGGTCCATGCCGTCCTGGACGATCTGCGCGATCTGCTTGACCAGGGTGTCGATGTGCGCCGCCACGATGCCGCTGTTCTCCCCGACCAGCACCAGGTAGGTGGCGAACAGCTCCGGGTCGTCCAGCGCCTTCTTCCGCTTGGCCGCGAACAGGGTGGTCAGCCAGCGCTTGAGGCGCTCGGCGGCGCCGCCGGCGTCGATCGAGATGGTCTCCAGCTCGTGGTGCGCCTGGTCGAGCCAGCGCTGGGTGACCGCCTCGCGCAGGGCGGCCTTGCTGGGGAAGTGGCGGTAGACGCTGCTGTGGCTGACGCCGAGTTCGCGGGCGACGTCCACGACGGTGGCCTTGGCCGGGCCGAACCGCCGGAGGACTTCCTCCGCCGCGATCAGGATCTGCTCGGCGGTGAGTGCGGTGTCCGTGGTCACGGGGAGGGCCGTCCTTAGGGTCGTGCGGTCAGGTGGTGCGGAGGGCTTCCGCTGGTCAGCGTTCGCTGTCCAGGTTCGCCATCTGCGCGGCAGCGTATCGGTCGCCCGCGGCGGCACCGGCGGGGACGGCCGCCTCGATCGCGGCGAGGTCGTCCGCGGTCAGCGCGACGTCCAGGGCTCCGAGGGCCTCGGTGAGGCGGTCCCGACGGCGGGCGCCGACCAGCGGGACGACGTCCTCGCCGCGCGAGGCGACCCAGGCGATCGCCACCTGGGCGACGCTCGCGCCCTTGGTGGCGGCGACCTGGCGCAGCGCCTCCACGAGCGTGAGGTTGTGGGTCAGGTTGTCGCCCTGGAAGCGCGGGCTTTGGCCGCGGAAGTCGGTGCCGGCCAGCGAGCGGTCCTGGTTCCAGTGACCGCTGAGCAGGCCGCGCGAGAGCACGCCGTACGCGGTGATGCCGATGCCGAGTTCACGGGCGGTGGGCAGCACGGCGGCCTCGATCGAGCGGGAGAGCAGCGAGTACTCGATCTGCAGGTCGCTGATCGGGTGGACGGCGGCGGCGCGGCGCAGGGTGTCGGCGCCGACCTCGGACAGGCCGATGTGGCGGACGTAGCCGGCCTTCACCAGGTCGGCGATGGCGCCGACGGTCTCCTCGATCGGGACCTTCGGGTCGAGGCGGGCCGGGCGGTAGATGTCCACGTGGTCGGTGCGCAGACGGCGCAGGGTGTAGGCGAGCGCGGTCTTGGTGGCGGCCGGGCTCGCGTCGTAGCCGAGCCACTGGCCGTTCGGGTCGCGCTGGGCGCCGAACTTCACGCTGATCTGCACGCTCTCGCGGTGACGGCCGCGCAGCGCCTCGTGGATCAGCAGCTCGTTGTGGCCCATGCCGTAGAAGTCGCCGGTGTCGAGGAGGGTGATCCCGGCGTCCAGGGCGGCGTGGATGGTGGCGATGCTCTCGGCCTCGTCGGCCGGGCCGTACAGGTCGGACATGCCCATGCAGCCGAGGCCGAGGGCGGAGGTGACGGGTCCGGAGGTGCCGAGCGCGTGCTGCGCGGGGCGGGTGGTCGAGGCCATGAGTACTCCAGGGGCGGGTGCGGTGCCGGGTGGCGCGGGCGGTGTGACCCGGGTCTCACTATGGCACGACAGCGAACAGATTTCAAAATCTGTTCGCTGTCGACTGTTGTCTGAAATTTGAAATCTGTCGATTGTCATCTGTCGGTGGGGTCGGGGCCGGCGGGCGCAGCAGGTAGGCCCGGGCGGACGGCTGGTCGCGGGCGCCATCAGCGCGTTCACCGGCTCCGCGCCGCTCGGCGCCAGCGCGCCGGTGTCGTGGAAGGTGTGCAGCGCCTCGGCGAGGAACAGCGCCAGTCGGCAAACCGGGCGTGTCGCGCGAACTAGGCTACGGAGCAGGTGAGTTGGGGCGGCGGCGGAGCTGTCCGTTCGTCATGCCGTCGACGTCAGGGAGGCTGCGGCGGCCCGGAACCGGCCGGTGAGCGGCGCAGACTCCCGACCAAAGTCGAGGGTGCGGCTACCCGGGAGAAGGGGGCGTCGGGCGGCCGCCAGACCTAGCATCGAGCGGACGGACGGACGGACGGACGGACGGACGGACAGGCAGACAGACGGGGCGGGAAGGGAGGAGTCCGATGCACGCAGGCTTGCTCGGCTGGTACGGCCCGGACCGCCGGCCCCGGACCGACACGCTGCTGCTGCTCGGCCTCCTCGCCCTCGCCGTCGAGGAGGGCCTGGCCCAGTGGCTGAACACCGCCGGCCTGCTGCGCCTGCCCCGAAGCGCCGTTGCCGCGCTCTGCCTGCCGTTCGCCCGGCGCTACCCGGTGGCCTCGGCCGTTCTGCCGGTGCTCACCGGCGGCCTGTTCAGCCGGGCCTTCCCCGCCCTGTTCAGCGTCCACCACCCCGCCTCCCTCGGCCGGACCGGAGCTGCGGCGGCCGGTGGCACGGTCGTCGCGCTGCTCAGCGCGACCCGGGCCGACTCGCTGGTCGGCCGGGTGGGCACCACCGGCTCCCAACTGCTCGTCCAGGCCGCCGTCCTGTCCGGCGGGCTGTGGCCGCACGGCCGCCGAGTGCTGATCCGCGCCCTGCACGAGCAGGTCGAAACCCTGCGCCGCGAGCGGGAGTTGCGGGCCGAGCAGGCCAGCTCCCCCGAACCCGCCCGGACCGCCCGGGAGATGCACGACGTGCTGGCCCACCGGCTCAGCCTGTTGGTGCTGCACGCCGGGGTGCTGCGCGACCAGGCCCGGGCCGGGACGGTCGCCGCCGACCCGGACCGGCTCACCCACCGCCTCGAACTGCTGCGCACCACCCCCACCGCCCGCTCGCTCGACGACCTGCGCGACGTCCTGGGTGTCCTGCGCGGCGGCCCGCCGGAGCCGCCCGCCGCCCGGGGAGGAGCCGCCCGCGCCGATCGGGACGACCCGCGTGCCGGCTCCCGCCCTGCGCGACCTCACCGAACCGGTCGGCGAGGCCACCCAGGCCGGGCAGCAGGTCGAACTCACCCTCTGCGGCGACCCGGAGGCCGTACCGACCACCCACCGGCTGGCGGTGCGCCGGCTCGTCCAGGAGGCGCTGACCAACGCCCGCAAGTACGCGCACGCCGCGCCCGTCACCGTCCGGGTCGGTTACGGCGCCCCGGCCACCACCGTCGAGTCCGCAACGGTCCGGGCGAGGCGTCGCCGAACGGGCCGGGCAGCGGCGACGGGTACGGTCTGGTGGGGCTCAGCGAACGGGTCGGCGCACTGGGCGGCCATCTCGACGCGGGCCCGGACGGCACCGGTGGCTTCCGGCTCTCCGTCCGACTGCCCGCACCGGACCGCCCGCCGCCGCCGTTCCCCGCCCCCGAGGACGGCCAGACCCTGGAGCCACCGACCCCGCAGTCACCGACCCCGCAGTCACCGACCCCGCAGTTACCGACCCCGCAGCCGAAGGACGTCGCATGATCCGCACGATGGTGGTCGACGACGATGCGCTGGTGCGCCTCGGACTGGTCGACCTCCTCGCCCAGGACCCGGCCCTGACCGTGGTCGCCGAGGCCGCCGACGGGCTGCAGGCCGTCGAGCTCGCCCGCGGCCACCGGATCGACGTGGCGCTGATGGACATCCGGATGCCCCGGCTCGACGGCATCGCCGCCACCCGGCGGCTGCGCGAACTGCCGGACGGCCCGCGGGTCATCGCGCTCACCACCTTCGACCTGGACGAGTACGTGTACCGGGCGCTCGCCGCCGGGGCCGACGGCTTCCTGCCCAAGGACACCCCGCCCGCCGAGATCGCCCGGGCCGTCCACGTGGTCGCGGGCGGCCAGGGGATGCTGCGCCCGGCGGCCGCGCGACGGCTGATCGACCGGTACCACCGGGTCGGCGCGCCCCGGCCGGTCGCCGCGCGGAGCCGGGTCGCCGGGCTCACCCCGCGCGAGACCGACGTGCTGCGCGAACTCGCCGACGGGCTGTCCAACGCCGAGATCGCGGGTGTGCTGGGGATGCGGGAGAGCACCGTCAAGGCGCACATCAGTCGGATCCTGACCGCGCTCGGTGTCGGCAGCCGGGTCCAGGCCGCGCTGCTCGCGCGGGATGCGGGGGTGGTCGGGGACGGTGCCTGACGGGCGGCGCTCGCGAGGGCGGGCCGGGGCGCAGCGTCGGACGGTGGTCACGCGAATGTTCCCCGGACGTCAGGCCAGGGGCGCGGTGGGCTTCCCTGAGCCGTCGCGTGCCCCCGGTTCGTATCGCCTGCTGAGCCGTTGTCACCCATCCGGCGTGGAATTGCCGTGCCTTGGCGCTTTGCGCTGCCGAACCCGGGCGGCGGGTCCATGGTGGAGATGGGCGCGATCCGGCGACCGCGCCCGCGCGCCGATCAGGGCCCGCGCGCCGAGCGCCCGCCGCCGTTGTCCGACGGGTGTCCCAGGCCGGGGCCGGTACCGGCACGCTGGGAGCAGGGCCACCTCGCAGGAAACCGAACGGTTCTTCTAGGCTCACATCTCGGCTTCACTGCGGTGGTTCGGCCTTGCGCCCGCCGCAAGGAAGCCGCCGTGCACGGGGCTCCGGGCGGACCGGGGCACCGGATCGAGCGAGGAGGACGCAATGTCAAGCACGCCGCCCAGCCGTTCCAGCGTACTTGGGCCAGACGGGCCGTTCCGACCGGTCGTCCATCATCCAGGCCGACCGGTGCGGTCCGGGCGGGCCTGGTGCCCGGGCGGAAGCGGTCGGCCGGTACGGCCGCTGAATACCGGCGGCGGCCGCGGAGGCGAGCGTTGAGTCCCCAGATCGTCGGGTCGCAGGCCGCGCCGGGTGCCGCCGCCGATCCCGACCCCGTACCGGTGACCGTTCCGGCCGCCGCCGACGGTGAAGCACTCGTCGCCGCTGCCGCTGCCGCTGCCGCTGCTGCTGCTTCCGCTACCGCCACACCTGCCGCATCTGTCACTTCCGCTGCGTCTGCCGCGGCCAAGACCGCTGCCGGTGTCACCGCGGCGCTGCCAGGCCTGCCGCAGGCGCTCAGCGCCCGCGCCCGTACCCTCGCCGGTGCCGTCCGACGGCGCTGCGCCGACCTGGCCCGGATCGAGTCGCCGAGCGGGGACGCGCCCAGACTCGACGCGCTGGCCGAGGAGTTGGCGGCCGGCTTCCGCGCCACCGGGGCCACTGCTCGCCGCGAACCCGGGCCGGCCGGTGACCACCTCGTGCTGGAGTGGGAGGGCAGGGACGAGACCCTGCCGCACCTGCTGATCGTCGGCCACCACGACACCGTCTGGCCGGTCGGCACCCTGGCGGACTGGCCGGTGGCCGAGCAGGACGGGCGGCTCACCGGGCCCGGTGTGGTCGACATGAAGGGCGGACTCGCCATCCTGGAGGGCGCGTTGGCGTTGCTCGCTGACCTGGGGGAGCGGCCGCACCGCACCGTGCGGCTGGTCGTGGTCTCCGACGAGGAGGTCGGCAGCCCGGACGGTCGACGCCTGGTCGAGCGCCAACTGCGCGGCGCGGCTGCGGCGCTGGGGCTGGAACCGCCGCACCCGGACGGGCGGCTGAAGACCGCGCGGCGCGGCAGCACCAGGGTCCGGCTCACCGTGACCGGGCGGGAGGCCCATGCGGGCAACGACGCCCACGACGGGGTGTCGGCGGTGGACGAGCTCGTCGACCAGCTGGTGGTCGTCCGCGGCCTCGCGGGCCAGCCCGGCACCGAGCTCAACGCCGGTCGGATCAGCGGGGGTTCGCGGGCCAACGTGGTGGCCGGCCGGGCTGAGGCGGAGCTCGGCCTGCGGTTCGCCACCGCCGAGGCGCAACGCCGCACCCTGGACAACCTCGCCCGGCTCACCGCGCTGCGCCCGGGTGCCCGGGTGCGGACGGAGGTGCTGTCCAGCCGCCCGGCCTGGCCCGAGCGGACCGGCAACCCGCTGCTGCGGCACGTGCGTTCGCTGGCCGCGGTGCTCGGGCAGCAACTGGACGGCGCCCCGGCGGGCGGGGCCGGGGACACCAACCTGCCGGGCTCGCGCGGGCTACCGACGCTGGACGGCTTCGGTGCGGTGGGCGCCGGTGCCCACGCCAGGCACGAGCACATCCGGCTGGACCAGCTCGCTCCCCGGATCGCGCTGCTGGCAGCGCTGCTCGCCGTGCCGCTGCCGCGGTTGCGGGAGCGCGCGGAGGGGTGAGCCGGGGCGGCTGACGGAGGGGCCCTGACAGCGGACAGCTGACAGCAGACGGATAACAGCTGACAGATTTCAGTTTCTGTCAGCTGTTATCCGTTTCCGGTGCCCCGTCCATCTCTTGCCATCCCTCCACCCCGCCACGCAGAATGGTACCGACCGAACGGTCAGTCGGTTGGCCCGGGCGCCCGACGGGACGCAGAGCGAAGAGCGGGAACACGAGAGGGGACCGTGGTGACAGCAGAGGTGGCAGAGGCGGTCCCCGCGCAGACGCCGGAGGACCGGTTCGAGACGGTGATCGCCGCCGAGCAGCGGATCGAGCCCAGGGACTGGATGCCCGACGCCTACCGGGCCACCCTGATCCGCCAGATCGCCCAGCACGCCCACTCCGAGATCATCGGCATGCAGCCCGAGGGCAACTGGCTCACCCGAGCCCCCTCACTGCGCCGCAAGGCCATCCTGCTCGCCAAGGCCCAGGACGAGGCCGGCCACGGCCTCTACCTCTACGCCGCCGCCGAGACCCTCGGCGTCGACCGCGCCGAGCTCACCGAGAAGCTGATCAGCGGCCGCCAGAAGTACTCCTCGATCTTCAACTATCCCACCCTCACCTTCGCCGACGTCGGTGTGATCGGCTGGCTGGTGGACGGCGCCGCGATCTGCAACCAGGTCCCGCTCTGCCGCTGCAGCTACGGCCCGTACGCCCGTGCGATGGTGCGGATCTGCAAGGAGGAGTCCTTCCACCAGCGCCAGGGCTACGAGCTGCTGATGACCCTGATGCGCGGCACCGAGGCCCAGCGTCGGATGGTCCAGGACGCCGTCGACCGCTGGTGGTGGCCGTCGCTGATGATGTTCGGCCCCTCGGACGCAGACTCGCCGAACACCGCCCGCTCGATGGCCTGGCGGATCAAGCGCCACACCAACGACGAGCTGCGCCAGCGCTTCGTCGACATGACCGTCCCGCAGGCCGAGCACCTTGGTGTCACCCTCCCCGACCCCGAGCTGCGCTGGAACGAGGAGCGCGGCGGCTGGGACTTCGGCGAGCCGGACTGGTCCGAGCTGACCAGGGTCATCCACGGCCAGGGCCCCTGCAACGCCCAGCGGATCGACCGTCGGCGGGCCGCCCACGAGGACGGCGCCTGGGTGCGCGAGGCGGCCGTCGCCTACGCGGCCAAGCGCGCCGCCGAACAGACCGCCCCCGTCGAGCAGCACACCGAACAGGAGAACGGAAAGTGACCGAGCCCAAGGCCGAGTCCAAGGCCGGCTGGCCGCTGTACGAGGTGTTCGTGCGTCCCCGTCGCGGCCTGAACCATGTCCACGTCGGCTCGCTGCACGCGTCCGACGACCGGATGGCCCTGCTCGCCGCCCGCGACCTGTACACCCGTCGCAACGAGGGCGTCAGCCTCTGGGTGGTCCGCTCGGACGCGATCACCGCCTCCACCCCGGACGAGCGCGACCCGTTCTTCGAGCCCAGCGGCGACAAGGTCTACCGCCACCCGACCTTCTACGACATCCCCGAGGATGTCCCGCACATCTGACGGGGGAGCCACCGTGCACGACCACACCACGTCCACCACCGAGGACGACCACGTCTACCTCAGCCTCGCGGACGCCACGCCCGGCCCCGAGGGCGAGGGCCGCTGGGCGTACGGGACGGGCTTCGCCGACCCGCTGCTCGGCGTGGACACCGCCCTGCCCGCCGGTCTGGACGGCGTCGACCTGGCCGCCTACTGCCAGATGCTCGGCGACGACGCCCTGATCCTCGCCCAGCGGCTGATCGAGTGGTGCACCCGGGCGCCCGAGCTGGAGGAGGAGGTCGCGCTCGCCAACCTCGGCCTCGACCTGCTCGGCCAGGCCCGGCTGCTGCTCACCCGGGCAGGCCAGGCGGACGGCTCCGGCCGGACCGAGGACGACCTGGCGTACTGGCGGGAGGAGCACGAGTTCCGCAACGTCCGCCTGGTGGAGACTCCGAACGGCGACTTCGCGTACTCGGTCGCCCGGCTGCTGCTGTTCGCCACCGCCCGCGGCGCGCTGTACGAGGCGCTGAGCTCATACCCCGACCCGGTGCTGGCCGCGGTCGCCGCCCGGGGCGTCAAGGAGCTGGCGTACCACCGCGAGTACGCCACCGCCTGGACCCTGCGGCTCGGCGACGGCACGCCGTACTCGGCGGAGCGGATGCAGGCCGGGCTGGATGCGGTCTGGCCGCTGCTGGAGGAACTGTTCACCGCGCACCCGGTGGAGCGGCGGGTGGGCGTCGACCCGGCGGAGCTGCGCGAGCCGGTGCTGCGCTCGCTCGGCGCCGTGATCGCCGAGGCCGGGCTGGCCGTGCCGGACGTCCCGCCGCTGGCCACCGTGCTCGGCCGGGCCGGCCGGGACGGGGTGCACACCGAGGCGCTCGGCCCGCTGCTGGCCGAACTGCAGGTGGTGGCCCGCGCACACCCGGGGGCGACGTGGTGACGGACACCGTGGGCACCACCCGTGACCTGGCCTGGTCGGTCGCCGCGGCCGTCCCGGACCCGGAGCTGCCCATGCTCACCCTGGCCGACCTGGGGGTGCTGGCCGAGGTCGAGGTGGACGGCGGCAGCGACACGGTGACCGCCTGGCTGACCCCGACCTACTCGGGTTGCCCGGCCGTCGCCGAGATGGCCGCCGACGTGGACCGCCGACTGCGCGCGGCCGGGTACCCGGACGTCCGGGTGCGGCTGAGGCTCGACCCGCCGTGGTCCACCGACCTGATCACTGCGGAGGGCCGCCGCAAGCTCGCCGAGGCGGGCATCGCCCCGCCGCGGCCGACCTCGGCCGTCGGCGCCGCCGGGGCCGGCCCGGTCCCGCTCGTCCTCGGGCCCACCCGCACCGGAGCGGCGGCCCCCGTGCCCTGCCCGCTCTGCGGCGGCACCGACACGGAGGAGCTGTCCCGCTTCGGCTCCACCGCCTGCAAGGCGCTCTGGCGCTGCCGCGCCTGCCGTGAGCCCTTCGAACGCGTCAAGGAGATCTGAATGCCCGCCGCCTCTCCCGCCGGCACCTCCGCCGACTCCGCCGACTCCGCCACGTCCGGCACGTCCACCGTGCGCCCCGTCCGCCGCCCGACCTTCCACCGGCTGCGGATCGACCGGGTGGAGCGGCTCTGCGACGACGCCGTGGCGGTGACCTTCGAGGTGCCGGACGGCCTGGCGGCCGAGTACGCCTTCCGCCCCGGGCAGACGCTGACCCTGCGCAAGCTGGTGGACGGCGCCGACGAGCGCCGCTCGTACTCGATCTGCGCCCCCGTCGGGGGCCCGCTACGGATCGCCGTCCGGGAGGTGCCCGGCGGGCTGTTCTCGCGCTGGCTGGTGCGCGAGGCCCGGCCCGGCGAGGAGGTGGAGGTGCTGACCCCGTCCGGGCTGTTCACTCCCGAACTCGGCGTCCCCGCCGACCACGTGCTGCTCGCGGCCGGCTCCGGCATCACCCCGATGCTGTCGATCGCCGCCTCCGTGCTGGCCGCCGACCGCCGCTCCACCGTCACCCTGCTCTACGGCAACCGGCGCAGCGACACCGTGATGTTCGCGGACGAGCTGGCCGACCTGAAGGACCGCTACCTCGACCGGTTCCAGCTGGTCCACGTGCTCTCCCGGGAGACCCGGGACGCCGAACTGCTCAGCGGCCGGCTGGACCCGGAGCGGGTCCGGGCGCTGCTCGCGGCGCTGGTGGAGGTCGGCACCGTCGGGCACTGGTGGCTGTGCGGCCCGTTCGGCATGGTCACCGGGGCGAAGGAACTGCTCGCCGACCTGGACGTGCCCGGTGAGCGGGTGCACCAGGAGCTGTTCCACGCCGAGGACGAGCCGCTCGCCGAGCGCGACGAGGACTGGGACCGCGCGGACGGCGACGCCGTGGGCGCGCCCGGCGAGCGCAGCGAGGTCACCGTCGTCCTCGACGGGCGCGGCAGCACCCTCACCCTCCCGCGGGACCGTTCGATCCTGGACGGCGCCCAGCGCTCCCGCCCCGACCTGCCCTTCGCCTGCAAGGGCGGGGTCTGCGGCACCTGCCGCGCCCTGGTCACCGAGGGCGAGGTGGAGATGCGGCGGAACTTCGCGCTGGAGGAGAAGGAGCTGGCGGCCGGTTACGTCCTGACCTGCCAGGCCCGTCCGGTCACCGACCGGGTGACGGTCGACTACGACCGCTGAGCCCGCGCTGGGCTTCAGACGGCGGCGGGGACCTGCTCGGGCACCTTCGCAGGGTCCCCGAGCAGCTTGACCAGGTCGTTGACGGCCGCCCGCCCGGCCCGGTTGGCACCGATGGTGCTGGCGGACGGGCCGTAGCCGACCAGGTGGACGCGCGGGTCGGCGGTGGCGCGGGTGCCGGTCAGCGCGATGCCGCCGCCGGGGGAGCGCAGGCCGAGCGGTGCGAGGTGGCCGACCTCGGGGCGGAAGCCGGTCGCCCAGACGATCGCGTCCACCGCCAACTCCTGGTCGCCCCAGGCGACCCCGTGCTCGGTGAGGCGGTCGAACATCGGTCGGCGGTGCAACGCGCCCAGCTCCTCGGCGCGCCGGTAGGCGACCGAGGGGCCGAGGCCGGTCACGCTCACCACACTGCGCACCGGCAGCCCCTGGCGGACCCGCTCTTCGACCTTGGCGACCACCGTGCGCCCGTACTCGGGGGTGAACGGGCCCTCGTGGTAGACGGGTTCGGAGCGGGTGACCCAGATTGTCTCGCCGACCGCGGCCACCTCCGAGAGCACCTGGATCGCCGAGGCGCCGCCGCCCACCACCAGGACGCGCTTGCCCGCGAACTCCTCGGGGCCGCGGTAGTCGGCGTAGTGCAGCTGGCGGCCCGCGAAGTGCCCCGGGTAGTGGGGGAGGAAGGGGCGGGTCCAGGTGCCGGTGGCGTTGATCAGCGCACGGGTGGACCAGGTGCCCCGGTCGGTCTCGACCAGCAGCCGGGCGTCGGGGCGGTCGGACTCGGCGCGCACCGCGCGAACCGCGACTGGGCGCACGACCGGGAGCGCGTGCCGGCCCTCGTACGCCGTGAAGTACCCCGGCACCACCTCACGCGCGGGGGCCTCGGGGTCGGTCGGTGGGAGTTCGGCGTCCGGGAGGTCGTGGAAGCCGTGCACGGTGGCCATCCGCAGGGACGGCGAGCGGTGCGCCCAGGCGCCGCCGGGCGTCGCGTTCGCGTCGAGCACGACGAAGCCGCCGTCGGCTCCCTCCCGGTAGGGGGAGAAGCCGTGGCGGCGCAGATGGTAGGCGGCGGACAGGCCCGCCTGCCCGGCGCCCACCACCAGGACGTCCACGCGACGCTGCGGCCCGCCGGGCCGCTGGCCGTCGAGCCGCTCCGGAGCGCTATTGGTTGCATCGTAAACAGTCACGGCAGTGAAACATCTGGGCGGCGCTGGCTGTTCCCGCGGTCGGCTCCGGTGCCCACGTCCGCAGCTGTGGTCGCGTCGAAGCGCATCATCGGCGCCGTGTTCCCGCGACGCGTGCGGGGAGGCCTCAGGCGATCGGGGAGACCGCCGCGGCGGTGCCGTAGGCGCAGACCTCGGTGCCCACGTCCGCCGCCTCCGTCACGTCGAAGCGCATCATCAGCACCGCGTTGCCGCCGCGCGCCTTGGTCTGCTCGACCAGCCGCTGCATCGCCTCGTTGCGGCTGTCGACCAGGGTCTTCGTCAGACCCCGCAGCTCACCGCCGATCAGCGACTTCAGCCCGGCACCGATCTGGCTGCCGATGTGGCGGCTGCGCACGGTCAGTCCGAAGACCTCGCCGATCACGTGGTCGACCCGGAAGCCGGGGATGTCGTTGGTCGTCACGACCAGGACGTCGGCGTTCGGGCCCTGCCCGCCGCCGTACTCGTTGATGTCAGCCATGGAGCCCATCCTGCCGGGGTCGTGCCTGCGAGTGACAGAGGCGCGGCCCGGCGGTGGCCGAGAAGGCTTCGCGAAGCTGGTTCAGACCGGTGATCGGGCGGCCGAAAAGCCGTACCGTAGCCCCATGGGCGAGCGAAGCGATCATCCGCAGGGGCCGGGCGCGGCGGAGTACTCCGGCGCGTCGGAGATCGAGGCGACGGTGGTGCTGGGCCTGCGGATCACCGACTGGCCGGCGCTGCGCGCGGCCGCGATCAGGGCCGTCGAGGAGCTGGACTTCGAGGGCATCGACCCGGCCGGCCAGCGCCGTGAACTGCTGCGCGAGGTGGCCGAGGACGCCAACGCGGCGCTCGGCGCGCTGCTGCACCCGGACCGGCTGGTGGCCGCCATCCCGGGTGTGGAGGCGATCGGCGGGACGCTGGAGATCAGCGTGACCGAGGACTTCACACCGGACTTCGCCGAACTGTTCCCGCTGGACGGCGAGGACGAGGACGGCGGCGCGGGCGCCGACTGGACCCTCACCCCGCGCACCGCCTGCCTGCTGCACGCCCAGCTGATCGGGCTGGGCGACGCCGCGTACGACGACCTCGACGAGCACGGGGACGACCCGGTGGTCGAGGCCGAGGACACCGACTGGACGGTCTTCGCCCGGCTGCCCCAGCGCACCTGGCGCCTCCACCGGGGCTGGCGCCGCGCGATGGCCCGGGCCTTCGACGACCTGGCCGACGACCTCGCGCTCGGCGAGTGGCCGCTGCCGCGCTGTCTGGCCGAGGAGATCGCGCTGCGGATGGCGCTGGTGGACGCCCGGGCGCTGCTGGGCTCCCAGCCCGAGTCGGTGGCCGACATGATGGGTGATCTGCCGGCCGACCTGTACGACTACGACTGGGACGGCTGCCACGACGAGCTGTTCGGGGTGTACGGGCCGGACGACGGCGACGCGGAGCTGGGCGCGGAGCAGCGCACCGAACTGTTGCTGGCGGCGACGCATCCGGAGGGGTGGTTCCTGATGTACGAGGACGCGGAGGAGCGGGACCCGCAGCGCGGGTACCGGCGCTGAGCCGGCATCGGCTGGTGGTCCTTCCAGTGGCCGGGCACGGCGGCGGGTGGGCGGCTAGGCTGCGGGCATGTCCGATGTGTCTGGTGTGTCTGGCGTATCCGGTTCGCTCGGTCCGTCCGGTGGCGCGGGTACGCCCGGTCCGTCCTCGGGGGAGTCGGGCGGGGACGAGCCGGGGCTGGCCCGGATCGCGCTCGGGCTGGACGGTGTGCAGGCGGCGCAGCTCGGGCGGACGGCCGAGGCGCGGGCCAGTTTCGAGGCGCTGTGGGAGGCGCTGGGCGAGCGGGACGTGTTCCACCGCTGCGTCCTGGCGCACTATCTGGCCGACTTGCAGGATGACCCGCGAGCCGAGCTGGAGTGGGACCGGAGGGCCCTCGCGGCCGCCGACTCGCTGACCGTCGAGCGCGCCCAGACGCACGAGTCGACCCTCCAGGTGCGCGCCTTCTACCCCTCGCTGCACCTCAACCTGGCCTCGGACCACCTCAAGCTCGGCGAGCCGGACCTGGCGCGCGAGCAACTGGAGCGGGCGGTGCGGAGTCTGGACGCGCTGCCGGAGGACGTGTACAGCGCGGGCATCCGGGCAGCGGTGGACGAGCTGCGGCAGCGGCTGCGCTGAGCGGCTGGGTGAGGCGGCTGTACCGAGCGGCTGCGCGGAGCGGGGGCGGGCCGAGTCGGGGGTCGGCGGGGCTGGCATGCTGGACGGGTGACTTCTCCGTTCGATGCCCCGGCCCCCGTTCCCGCACCCGGCGACGCTCCCGCTTCCGGGGACTCTCCCGCTGCCGAGGGCCGCGACGCGCGGCCGCAGTACGTACTGCCGCTGGTGGTCCGGCTGGAGAAGGCCACGCCGCCGGGGCGGACGGATGCGCTGGAGACCTCGGCGCGGGCGGTGCTCACGCTGCTCGCCGACCCCCGGGTGACCGAGGTGGACGGCGAGTGGGCGGAGCGGGTCACGGCCTGGGAGGACGCCCGGATCCGCAAGGTGGTCCGGCGGGCCCGGGGCGGGGAGTGGCGCCGCGCGGGGGAGCTGCCGGGCATCACGGTGCAGGGGCGGGAGGCGGAGGCGCGGGTGTTCCCGCCGATTCCGCTGGACGGCTGGCCGAAGGAGCTCGCCAAGCTGCAGGTCTCCGGGACGGATCTGGAGGAGACGGCCGAGGTCGGTGCGCCCGAGCCGGGGTTGCCGGTGCTGTGGCTCAACCCGGAGCTGGAGATGAGCGCCGGCAAGACGATGGCGCAGACCGGGCACGCCGCCCAGCTCGCCTGGTGGCGGCTGGACGACGGGCAGCGAAAGGAGTGGGCGGAAGCCGGGTTCGCGCTCGCGGTTCGGACGGCCTCGCCGGAGGCGTGGGAGGGGCTGGTCCGCAGCGGGCTGCCGGTGGTCCAGGACGCGGGCTTCACGGAGATCGCGCCGGGGAGCTGCACCGTGATCGCGGATCACCCGGCACTGCGGTGACGGATCGCAGAGGGCGGGCCGCAGAGGGCAACTGGCGAGTGGCGGGTAACAGATGACAGCGAACGGATGACAGATTTCGAAATCTGTCATCCGTTCGCTGTCCGCCGGCCCGCGTCGGCCGTCCGCCGTCAGGCGCCCGAGGCCTGGTACCGCTGCATCGCCCGCCACCCGCCGTACATTGCCGCGGCCGTCCAGAGCGCCATGATCAGCAGCCCGGTCCAGTGCCCGTAGTGGATGCCCGGTTCGGCCTGGGTGCGCGTCGCGTACAGGCCGGCCCGGTCGGGCAGGAACTGGCCGACCTCGCGGACGCCGGGGATCGTGGCCAGCCAGGTGGTGCCGAGGAACACCATCGGGGTGAGCAGGCCGAGTGCAGCGCTGAAGTTGCCCAGCATCGCGGTCAGTCCGAGGCAGAGCAGCACCATCATCGGGTGGTAGAACCGGCCAGGACGCTGCGGCCCAGCCCGGGAGTGGACGTGTCCAGGCCGACGGTGGCGCCGACGGCCAGGAACGAGCCCGCCGTCGACAGCAGCCCGAGCAGCAGTCCCAGCCCGGCGCCGAGCAGCAGCTTGGCGCCGTACGACCGCCCGCGCCGGGGGACGGCGGTGAGCGAGGTGTTGATCACGCGGGTGTTGAACTCCTGCCCGGATGAGCAGGATTCCCGTGCAGGCCACGGCGACGTGGCCGAACAGCAAGCCCGTAGTAGATCCCGCCGGTCGGGTCTTCGCCCGGGGTATGGTCCTTCGTGCCGTAGGCGATGTTGACGGCCACGGTGATGCCCACGGTCAGGGCCAGGGCGGTCAGCGGGGCCGCCCACTGCGAGGGCAGGGTGGTGAACTTGATCCGTTCGGCGCGCAGGGCGTTGGCGGTCGATCCCAGGCTTATTCTCATCTTCCCTTCGCACGGCGTCACTTGGCGTCGCGTCACTTGTCTCGCCGAAGGGCGCGCAGGCCGGCGTACGCCGACGAGGCCGCCCAGAACGCCATGATCAGCAGTCCGGTCCAGTGCCCGTACGCGACCTGCGGGTCGTCGACGTAGTGGAGCGCGTACTGGCCGGCGCGGTCGGGCAGGAACTGCGCGACCAGCCGTGCCCCGGGCAGGCCGCCGAGCGCCGGCGAGACCAGGAAGACGGTCGGGACGACCAGGCCCATGGCGGCGGTGAGGTTGCCGAACAGCGTGGTCAGCCCGAGGCAGAACACCACCAGCAGCGGTGGGTACAGCACTCCGGCGACGACGGCGCGGGTGAAGGCGGGGCCGTGCCAGTCGCCGGGGACGGTCGCCGCGTACCCCGCGAAGGCGCCTGCCGTACCGGCCGCGCCGACGACGAGCCCGACCAGCGCACCGAGCGCGAGCTTCGCGCCGTACATCCGGGCGCGACGGGGGACGGAAGTGCGGCCGCCAGGCCATGGAGGACCTCGAACGCACCCTCGTGCTGCTGCGCGAGAGCCCTGAGGGCGCAGCCACCGAACACCCGGGCGTCGACCAGCTGCCCGCGCTCTTCGACACCGCGCGGGCGGCCGGCAGCCCGGTCGAGGCGCTGGTCGACCTGTCGGAGGGGAAGCTGCCCGGGGTGCCCTCCCGCGAGTCCTACCGGATCGTCCAGGAGGGTGTCACCAACGCGCTCAAGTACGCGCCCGGCGAGCCGATCAGCATACGGATCGCCTTCCGGGGCGGGCAGTTGGAGCTGCGCTGCGCCCAACGCGATGCCGGCCGGAGGGGGCGCCGCGGCGCGGAATCCCGCCGCCGGGGCGCGCAAGGGCGGCAAGGGGCTGCGAGGCATCCGCGAGCGGGCCACGCTGCTCGGCGGGGAGGCCACGGCGGGGGCGTCGCAGGACTGCGGCGGGGAGTGGGTGCTGCGTGTGCGGCTGCCCCTACGCTTGGGCTCCTGACGAATGACTGACGGTCCGACCAAGGGGGTTGCCGGGATGACCGACATCCTGCTCGCCGTGCGACGAGGAACTGGTCCGCGCCGGGATGCGGGCCGTCCTGGAGGCCCAGGGCGATCTGCGGGTGGTCGGCGAGGCGGCGGACGGCGCGGAGGCGGTGGCCCTGGCCCGCGCGCTGCGCCCGCACGTGGTGCTGATGGATGTCCGGATGCCCGTCCTGGACGGCCTGGCGGCCACCCGCGAGCTGCTGCGCCCTGACGGGTCGGGTGAGCGGCCGCTGCGGATCCTGGTGGTGACCACCTTCGAGAACGACGACTACGTCTACCAGGCGCTGCGCGCCGGCGCCGACGGCTTCCTGCTCAAGCGCTCCCGTCCGGCCGAGATCGCCCACGCGGTACGGCTGGCGGCGGCGGGTGAGTCGCTGCTGTTCCCGGCCGCGATCCGCCGTCTGGCGGCCGGGCACGGCAACCCCACCGCCCGCGCGGCGATGGCCCGGGCGGCGCTGACCGAGCGCGAGGCGGAGGTGCTGCGGCTGGTGGCGCGCGGGCTCAGCAACGGGGAGATCGCCGAGCGGCTGTTCCTCGGGGTGCAGACCGTGAAGACGCACGTCAGCAGCGTGCTGGCGAAGCTCGGTGCGCGGGACCGCACCCAGGCGGTGATCGCGGCGTACGAGTCGGGGTTCGTCGAGCCGTCGGAATGACCCCAGCGGGTCGGGCCGGCCAGCGGCGCGGTCAGGCCGGGTAGGCATGGGTCTGGGTGGCCTTGACGGAGGCCCAGACCGCCACCCCCGGCGCCAGCTCCAGCTCGGCGACCGCGGCCGGGGTGAGATCGGCGGCCATCGGCAGGTCCCCCGACAGCTCGGCGCGCACCCGGTCACCGTGCAGGTCCAGGCCGGTGACCTCGGCCTTCCACAGGTTGCGGGCGCTGGACTGCGGCCGCTCCCGGTACAGGGTCACCGCGGAGGGCGGGAAGGCCACGAAGGCCGGGCCGGTCAGCTCCTCCGCGGTGGCCACGACCGTGCCGTCCGGGAGGGTGACCTGGGAGCCCTCGGACCGGCCCTGGTACAGGTTCAGCCCGACCAGGCGGGCGATGTAGTCGGTGCGCGGCCGCCGGGCGACCTCCGCCGGGCTGCCGGACTGCACCTCCCGGCCGTCCTCGATCACCACCAGCCGGTCGGCCAACACCATGGCGTCCAGCGGGTCGTGCGTCACCAGCACCGCCACCGCCTCGAACTCGGCCAGATGGCGCCGAAGTCGGGACCGGACGTCGAGCCGGGTGCGGGCGTCCAGGGCGGCCAGCGGCTCGTCCAGCAGGAGCAGCCGGGGACGGACGGCCAGCGCCCGGGCGAGCGCCACCCGTTGTGCCTGGCCGCCGGAGAGCCGGCCGGGGCGGGCCGAGGCGTGCTCGGCCAGGCCCATCCGGTCCAGCCAGGCGACCGCCTCGGCCCGGGCCTCGCGCCTGGGGCGGCCCTGGCAGCGCGGGCCAAAGGCGACGTTGTCGAGCGCGCTGAGGTGCGGGAACAGCAGGTAGTCCTGGAACACCACACCGACCGGCCGCTCCTCGGCGGGGGTGTGCAGGCGCTGCGCCGGGTCCTCCAGCAGGTGGCCGTCCAGGCGCAGGTGGCCGCCGGTGAGCGGGAGCAGGCCGGCCAGGGCGCGCAGGGCGGTGGACTTGCCGGCGCCGTTCGGGCCGAGCAGCGCGATCACCTCGCCGGGGGCGGCGGTGAGCGCGAGGTCGAGGGTGAACGCGGCGCGGTCCACCCGCAGGCGGGCGTCGAGGGCGGTGGTGTCGGTGGCGATCATGGGCTCCGCGTTCCGGGTCAGGGGGTCGACATCCAGCGGTCGCGCAGGCCGACCAGGACGGCGACGGAGACCGCCAGCAGGACCAGCGACAGTGCGATCGCGGCCTCCGGGTCGGACTCCAGGGCCAGGTAGACGGCCAGCGGCATGGTCTGGGTGCGGCCCGGGAAATTGCCCGCGAAGGTGATCGTCGCGCCGAACTCGCCGAGCGCCCGGGCCCAGGCCAGGACGGCCCCGGCAGCGATCCCCGGGGCGATCATCGGCAGGGTGACCCGTCGGAAGGCGGTCAGCCGGGAGGCGCCCAGGGTCGCGGCCGCCTCCTCGTAGCGGGGGTCGGCCGCCCGCAGCGCGCCCTCGACACTGACCACCAGGAAGGGCATCGCCACGAAGGCCTCGGCGATCACGACTCCGGTGGTGGTGAAGGGCAGCGTGATGCCGAAGGCCGAGTCCAGCCAGGAGCCGACGATCCCGCGCCGCCCCAGCACCAGCAGCAGCGCCACACCGCCGACCACCGGCGGCAGCACCAGCGGCAGGGTGACCAGTGCCCTGATCACCCGCCGGCCGGGCAGCTCGGTGCGGGCGAGCAGCCAGGCCAGCGGGACGCCGAGGACCAGCGAGACCGCGGTGGCGGCCGTCGCGCAGATCAGCGACAGCCGCAGGGCCTCCCAGACGGCGGTGCTGGTGAGCTGCTCGGACAGGCCGCTCCATGGTGCCCGGACCAGCAGGCCGACCAGCGGGAGGATCAGGAACGCCAGTCCGAGCAGCGCCGGGAGCAGCAGCGTGACCGGGACGCGGTGCGCGCCCGGGCGGCGGCGCGGCAGGGCCTTCGCGGGTCCTGCCGTCGCCGGGGCGCGCTGGTCCTCGGAGCCGTCGCGGCCGGTGGTGCAGCTCTTCACGGTGCCTGGAAGCCCGCCGCGGTCAGCGACTGCTTGGCCTCGGGCGACTGGACGTAGGCGACGAAGGCGGCCGCGCCGTCCTTGTTCGGCGCCTTGGCCAGTGCGGCGATCGGGTAGTCGTTCACGGCCTTGTCGGCCTCGGGGAAGTCCACACCGTCGATCTTCGCGGCATCGGACTGCGCATCGGTCCTGTACACCAGAGAGGCGTCGACCTCGCCGAGCTCGACCTTGGTGAGCGCGCCCTTGACGTCCTGCTCCAGGGTGACCGGGGTGAGGTTGAGTCCGGCGGCCTTCAGTGCGGTCTGGGCGGCGGCGCCGCAGGGCACCTCCTTCGCGCACAGCGCGACCTTCACGCCGGAGGTGGTGAGGTCCTTCAGGCCGGCGATGTGCTTGGGGTTGCCCTTGGGCACGGCGATGGTGAGGGTGTTCTTCACGAAGGTCTGCGGCTCGCCGCTGGCGCCGCCCGCGTCGGTGACGGTCTTCATGGTGGCGGGGCTGGCGGCGGCGAACACGTCCGCCGGAGCACCGGAGTTGATGCTGGTGGCGAGGGCGGAGCTGCCGCCGAAGTTGAACTTGACCTCGGTGCCCGGGTTGGCGGCCTCGAACTTCTTGCCGAGGTCGGTGAAGGTCTCCTTGAGCGAGGCGGCGGCGAAGACGGTGATGTCGCCGTGGGCCTTCGGGGCACTGCCGGTGCCGGTGGTGCTCACGCTGCCCGCGCTGCTGCTCGCGGCCGAGGAGGTGGAGCCGCCGTCGCTGCCGCAGGCGGTGACCCCGAGGCTGAGGGCGAGGGCCGCTGCGGCGGCGACGGAGAGTCTGCGGGTGGCGGTGGTGCGGGTGCTCATCGGTGCTTCCCTTCCAGGGTGCGCGCCGGAAGGGGCGCGGTGCCCTGGCCGCAGGTGCGGCCATTACGGCGATCATAGTGCCGCAAATGCGAGTGATAAATCCGCTGTCGCTTCGCACAGGCAGGATGGGGCAGGCGGCTCGGGCTCGCTGTGGGAAGGCTCAAACGTGCACGGACGGTTCGCGTGTGGGGGCGGTTCGGCGGGGTCGCCGGCGCCGCCGTGGAAAACCCGTCGCACCGAGGGCGGTCGAACGGTCAGAGTGTTCGCAGCCCGGTCGTGCGATCGACGAGCGGTCGTGCCGGGCGCCCGACGTTCCAGCCCAGGGGAAGAGTCCGCCCATGTCCACACTTCGAGTCACTGCCGAGAGGCTCGTCATTCTTGAGCACCCGAACGCCGACGCTCTGGAGTTGGCGCAGGTCGGCCTCTATCGGGCGGTGGTCGCGAAGGGTGTCTACCGGTCCGGCGACTTCGCCCTCTACATCCCCGAACAGGCCGTCCTCCCGGATGGGTTGATCGAGGAGATCGGGCTGACCGGAAAGCTGGCCGGCGCCCGGGCGAACCGGGTGAAGGCGGTACGGCTGCGCGGAGAGCTCTCGCAGGGCATCGTCTGCCGGCCCGGTGCGCTCGCCGACACCGACCTGGCCGCGGCCGCCGACCGGGGCGAGGACTTCGCCGAACTGCTCGGGATCGTGAAGTGGCAGCCTCCGGTGCCGACTTCGATGAACGGCGACGTGGTCAGCGCGCCGGACCTGCTGCCCTGGGTGGACATCGAGAACCTCAAGCGCTACCCCGACGTCTTCGAGCCGGGCGAGCCGGTGGTGCTCACCGAGAAGCTGCACGGCAGCTGCTGCCTGGTCACGTACACCGCCGCCACCGGGGAGGTGCAGGTCTCCTCCAAGGGGATCGGCGCGCAGGGGCTGGCGCTGGCCGAGGACGGGCGCAACCTGTACTGGCGGGCGGTGCGCGCGTACGACCTCCCGGCGGTGGCGGCCCGACTGGCCGAACGGCTGGGCGCCGAGCGGGTCGGCATCTTCGGCGAGGTGTTCGGCGAGGGCGTGCAGGACCTGACGTACGGGGCCTCCGCGCGCACCGAACGGCCCGGGTACGCCGCATTCGACGTGTCCGCCGTGGTCGACGGGCAGCTGGCCTGGCTGCCCGCCGCCGAACTGCTGGACGGCGAGCTGCCGTTGGTGCCCGAGCTGTGGCGCGGGCCGTTCGACACCGAGACCGTGCTGGCGTACGCGCACGGCAAGGAGAGCCACTCGGGGCGCGAACTCCACCTGCGCGAGGGCGTGGTGGTCCGGCCGGCGGCCGAGCGCTGGAGCCCGGTGCTGGGCGGGCGGGCGATCGCCAAGGTGGTCAGCGACGCCTATCTGACGCGCAAGGGCGGCACCGAGTACGAGTGATCCCGGTGCCTGTGACCGGCGCCTGTGGTCGGGGCGGGTGCGCACGATGCGCGCCCGCCCCCGCGTTTCCGCTGGACGCTTCCACGACTGAATACCCGTCAGTAAGGTTGAAGGATCGCCAGCGCAGAAGGAGTGCCGATGACCACTGCAGCCGCCGTACCCGGACCGGCCGGGCACCCCCTGGTCGGGTCGCTCTTCGACCTCACCCGCCGTCCGCTGCGCACCTACCTCGCGGCCCGTCGTGACCACGGGGACGTGGTGCGCTTCCAGGCCGGGCCGCCCGGCCTGCGGGTCGAGTTCTACGGGGTCTTCTCGCCCGAGGGCGCCCACCAGGTCCTGGGCAGCGAGGCGGCCAACTTCCGCAAGGAGAACAGCTTCTACGACGAGCTGCGGACCAGCGTCGGCAACGGGCTGCTGACCAGCCAGGACGGCGACTACCAGCGCCAGCGACGGCTCGTCCAGCCGCTGTTCACCCGGCGCCGGGTGGACGGCTACGCGGACGCGCTCGCCCAGGAGGCGCAGGCGCTCTCCGAGCGGTGGCGGGCCGTGCCGGGCGGGGTGGTGGACGCGGCGGAGGAGATGTCACGGTTCGCGCTGCGCGCCGTCGCGCGGATCCTCTTCGGCGCCGATGTGGAGGAGGCGGTGGAGGTGGTGAACCGCAACTTCCCGGTGCTCGGCGAGTACATCAAGGAGCGCGGCTTCGCGCCGGTCCGGCTCCCGCGCACTTGGCCGACGCCGAGCAACCGGCGCGGCGCGGAGGCGCAGCGGGCGCTGTACGAGATCTGCGACCGGATCATCGCCGAGCGGGCCGCGCGCGGGGGCGGCGACAAGGACGCGGACGACCTGCTGACCCTGCTCGGGCGGGCCCGCGGCGAGGACGGGGAGCGGCTGGATCCGGCCGAACTCCGTGACCAGGTCCTCGTGTTCCTGCTCGCCGGGCACGAGACTACGGCCACCTCGCTGGCCTTCGCGCTGCACCTGCTTGCCAAGCACCCGGAGCAGCGCAAGCTCGCACAGGAGGAGGCGCGCACCGTCCTGGCCGGGCGGGCGCCGACGGCGGCGGACCTGGAGCGGCTGCCGTACATCACCCGGGTGCTGAAGGAGGCGATGCGGCTCTTCCCGGCGGCGGCGCTGATCGGGCGGCGGGCGGTCGAGGAGACGGTCATCGACGGGCACGTCATCCCGGCGGGGGCCCAGGTCGTGGTCGCGCCGCTGGTCACCCAGCGGCACCCGGACCACTGGGCGGAGCCGGAGCGCTTCGACCCCGACCGGTTCCTGCCGGAGGAGGAGAAGGCCCGGCACCGGTACGCCTGGTTCCCGTTCGGCGGGGGACCGCGGGCGTGCATCGGGCAGCACTTCTCGATGCTGGAGGCGGTGCTGACCCTCGGGGTGCTGCTGCGGGACTTCGAGGTGGAGGTGGTGGACCGGCGGGTGGCGCTCGTGCAGGACATCACGCTGCGGGCGGCGAGCCCGATGCGGGTGCGGGTGACGGTGGCGGGCTGACGGGTTTCAGCGTTCAACTTTCAACGGACAGATGACAGATTTCGAAATCTGTCATCTGTCCGTTGTGTGTTGTCCGTTGTTTGCCGTCGCCCGCCGTTGTCGCCGCGCCGTCACCACCGCTCGTCCGCGGCTGGGCACACGACCGGGTCATTCGAACACATCGCACCCGCCGCGCGCGCAGCTTTTCAGATCTTCCGGTGGCCGATTCCGGCCCCTCGATAGCGTCCCAGGCGCCCCAGGTCGAAAGCACACATGCGGATGGCATATGCCCCGCGTGCAGTCCGCCCGGCCGGGGAGCCCGGGCGCACCGCGTACCGCCCCGGGCCCGACCGGTCGACCGGAGGTCCCATGGGCACCCTCAACCAGTTCAGCTTTGGCTGGCTGACCCCCGTCCTCTCGTACGTGATGGCCTGCGTCGGCGCCGCCCTCGGGCTGCGCTGCACCCTGCGCGGCCTGGCCGCGAGCGGCGCCGCCCGTCGGAACTGGCTGATCACCGCCGCCGCGGCGATCGGCTCGGGCATCTGGACCATGCACTTCGTCGCCATGTTCGGCTTCACCGTCGACGGCACCGAACTGCGCTACAACGTGCCGCTGACCGTGCTCAGCCTGGTGGTCGCGGTGCTGGTCACCGGTCTCGGCCTGACCGTGGTCTGCTACGGCAGACACCGCGGCCTCGCCTTGCTGGGCGGCGGCTCCACCACCGGGATCGGCGTCGCCGCGATGCACTACCTCGGCATGGCCGCCGTCCGGATGCACGGCGGGCTGCGATACGACGCCGGGACGGTCGCGCTGTCCGTGCTGATCGCGGTGGGCGCCGCCACCGCCGCGCTCTGGGCCGCCGTCACCATCCGCAACGTGTACGCGGCCGCTGCCGCCTCGCTGGCCATGGGACTCGCCGTCAGCTGCATGCACTACACCGGCATGGCCGCCGTCCACGTCCAGCTGGACCCCGCCCGCACCGGTCTCGGCGGGGTCAGCCCGATGGAGTTCGTCTTCCCGCTCGCCGTCGGCCTCGGCTCGTTCCTCTTCCTCGCCTCGGCCTTCGCCGCCCTCTCCCCGACCGCCCAGGAGCGGGACGGCTACCTGGCCGCGGGCGAGCTGACCATCGAAGAGTGCCCCGCGCCGGCCGCCCACCCCGACGTCAAGCTCCCGGGCGCGGAAGTCCCCGACCGGCTCCGCCACGACCGCGCCGCCTGAACCCGGCCCCGAGCCCGCCCCGCCCGAAAGGCCCTCACCCATGCGAGAAGACCGCGGTACCGCCCTCGGCGCCCGCCGGGGTGCCCACGCCGGGCCGCCCGCCCGTCCACCGCGCCCAGGCCCCTGGCTGCGCGGGCTGCGCCCCCGGACCGTCCGTGCCCGGATCATCGCCCTGCTGATGGTCCCGGTCGTCTCCGTCATCGCCCTCTGGGGCTTCGCGACCGTCACCACCGCCCAGGGCGTCTGGGACCTGCTGCGCCTGCGCGACGCCCAGCGCACCCTGCTCACCCCCGTCGCCGGGACGGTCGCCGGTCTGCAGGCTGAACGCGCCGCCGTCGGCCAGCTGTTGGCCGCCCTGGGCTCTTCCCCCTCCGCTGCCCGGGAGAGCGCCCTGCGGGAGGCCGCCGACACCACCGACCGGGCGCTCGCCCCGCTGTTCCCCGACCCCCGGCACCCCGGCCAGGGCTACAACCGCGCCGACGCCCAGGGCCTCGGCACCGACGCCGCCGCCCGCCTGGACGCCCTCGGCGCCTCCCTCGTAGCGCTGCCCGAGCTGCGCGCCCGGGTGCTGGCCCGGACCGTCGGCTGGCCCGAGGCGTACGCCGCGTACGGCGTGGCCGTGGACCGGGCGCTCGCCGTGTCCGGCGCCGTCGCCCCGCAGCAGGACGGCCGGGCGGCCGCCGACACCCGGGTGCTGCTGGACCTCGCCCGCTCCCGCGAACTCCTCGCCCGTGAGGACGTGTTGCTGCGCACCGCCCAGCTCTCCGGCGCGCTCGGCGACGACCAGCTGCGCGAGTTCTCCGGTGCGGCCTTCGCCCGGCGAGAGTTCGAGCAGGGCTCGGCCGCCGACCTGCGCCCCGCCGACCGGGACGCGCTGCTCGCCGTCACCGACGGCCAGGACCACCGCGAACTGGTCGGCTACGAGGAGAAGGCCCGCACCGCTGCCGACGGCCGGGCCGCCGTCGCTGCCGTGCCCGCGGACCGGTGGGCGATGGTCGCCGGGAACGTGGCCAGCGGCCTGCGCGTCGTCGAGGACCGGGCCGGACGGCTCGCTGCCGAGCGCCAGAACCCGTACGCCCTGGGCCTGTTCACCCCGGCCGGGATCGCCGTGCTGCTCGGTCTGCTCGGGGTGGTCGCCTCGCTGGTGATCTCGGTCCAGATCGGCCGCGGCCTGGTCACCGAGCTGATCGGCCTGCGGAACTCGGCACTCGACCTCGCCGGTCGCAAACTGCCCGCCACGATCCGCAAGTTGCGCGCGGGGGAGGAGGTGGACATCGACGCCGAGGCGCCCAAGCCGGTGGGTCGCGACGACGAGATCGGCCAGGTGCACCGGGCGCTCGGCACCGTCCAGCGGGCGGCCGTCACGGCGGCGGTGGAACGGGCCGAGGTGCTGTCCGGGGTCTCCGGGGTGTTCGTCAACCTCGCACGCCGCAGCCAGGTCCTGGTGCACCGCCAACTCACCCTGCTGGACGCGATGGAGCGGCGCACCGAGGACCCGTCCGAACTGGCCGACCTGTTCCGGCTGGACCACCTGACCACCCGGATGCGCCGGCACGCGGAGGGCCTGATCATCCTCTCCGGGGCCGTCCCCGGCCGGGCCTGGCGCCGGCCCGTACCCCTGGTCGACGTCGTGCGCGCGGCCGTCTCGGAGGTCGAGGAGTACGCCCGGGTCGAGGTGCACCCGCTGCCGCGGGTCGCCGTGGTCGGTCACGCCGTCGCCGACCTCACCCACCTGGTGGCCGAACTGGTGGAGAACGCCACCGGGTTCTCCCCGCCGCACACCCGGGTGCACATCCGGGGCGAACAGGTCGGCAACGGCTACGCGTTGGAGATCGAGGACCGCGGCCTCGGCATGGGGCCGGCCCCGCTGGCCGACGCCAACCGCCGGATCGCCGCCGCCGAGCAGACCGACCTGTTCGACAGCGACCGGCTCGGCCTGTTCGTGGTCAGCCGACTCGCCCGACGGCACGACGTCAAGGTCTCGCTGGTGACCTCCGCGTACGGCGGCACCACCGCCGTGGTCCTGCTGCCCACCGGGGTGCTGGCCGACGAGCGGGGCGGCAGGGAGCAATCCTTCGGTCTGGTGCCGGAGTTGGACGTCGTGGCCGCCCCGGAGGGTCCGGTCGCCGCGGCGTGGCCGGAGCCGGCACCGCGCCCGGCCGAGGAGCCGTCCTTCCCCGGCGACGGAGTGACGGAGATCGAGCTTCCGGCGGCGGGTGGGCCGCTGCCGGAGGGCGGGGCGATGCTGCCCTTCGGCATCCGGGGCGACGACCCCGGGTCGGTGCGCCGCACCCCCTTCCGGGCCTCCGGTGCCCGGACGGCCGGACCGGCTGCGGACGGGGGCCCGGGTGCCGCCTCCCGTCCGCAGTCCGGTCCGCCGCAGCCGTACCGTACGACAGCCGCGCCGGTGGCCCAGGTGGCCCAGGTGGCCGAGTTGGCCGTCGGGAAGGTCGGCGGGGCGGGGCAACCCGGTGACGGGCCCGAGGAGTTGCCGCGCCGAGTCCGGCAGGCGAGCCTGGTGCCCCAACTGCGCGAGGCCCCGGCCGACACGGGTCCGCGCACCCGCCGGACCGCAGCCTCCGGATTCGGTACGACGCCCGCGAGCCGCAGCCCGGAGGCGGCGCGGGCGGCGATGTCCGCCTTCCAGAGCGGCTGGGCGCGCGGACTGCGCCCCGACCGGCGGCCCGAGGAACCGCCGACCGACCCCGACCGGACCCGGTCGCTGCGCCACCACCCGTCCTCACCCCGACCCGAAGGAGACCGTCCGTGATCGGCACCACCCACCGCGCGGGGGAACTGAATTGGCTCCTGGACGAGTTGGTCCAGCGCGCACCCGAGGTCCGGTTCGCCGTGATGCTCTCCGCCGACGGCCTGGCCATGGGCACCTCGACCGGACTGGACCGCGAGGACGGCGAGCACCTGGCCGCCGTCGCCTCCGGCTTCCACAGCCTGGCCAAGGGCGCCGGTCGGCACTTCGGCGCGGGCGAAGTCCGCCAGACCATGGTCGAGTTGGATGGTGGCTACCTGCTGGTCGCGGCGGCCGGGGAGGGCACCTGCCTGGCCGTGTTCGCCACCGCGAGGGCCGACCTCGGGCTGATCGCCTACGAGATGGCCAGACTGGTCCGCCGGGTCGGGGAGCACCTGAGCGCCGCGCCCCGCGTGGTGCACGGCGGGTGAGCCCGGTGCCCCAGCCGGACCGGCCGTACCGAGCGGACGGCCCTCAACAGCCGGACCGCCCCTACCAGTCGGCGCCCGCGTTCCACCCGTACCACCAGCGACATCCGGAGCATCCAAGGGCCGAGCCCGGCGGACACCCCCGCAACCCGCTCGCCGCCGCCCACCGGGCCCGCTGGTACGACGACGAGGCCGGGCCACTGGTCCGCCCGTACGCCATGACCAGGGGCCGGACCGGGGCCGGCGAGCAGCAGTTCGACCTGATCGCCGTGGTCGTGTCCGATCTGCCCGACCCGGCGCTCGCCCCGGACACGCCCGAGCCGCCGGTCGGCCCGGAACAGGCACGCATCCTCGGCCTGTGCCGGGGCGCGCCGCTGTCCGTGGCCGAGCTGGCCACCGACCTCGACCTGCCGGTGGGCGTCGTACGGGTGCTGCTCGGCGACCTGCTGGCGGTCGGGCTCATCCGGGTCAGCCGTCCCGTCCCGCCCGCCCTGCTCCCCGACGAGCGCATCCTCCAGGAGGTCATCCATGGACTCCGCGCACTCTGACCGCCCGTCCGATCGTTGGCCGTCCGACCCGGTGGACCCGGCCGACACCGTGCTCGCGCTCAAGATCCTGGTGGCGGGCGGCTTCGGGGTCGGCAAGACGACGCTGGTCGGTGCGGTCAGCGAGATCCGACCGCTGCGCACCGAGGAGCGACTGACCGAGGCCGGGCGAGAGGTGGACGACCTCGACGGGGTGGAGCGCAAGACCACCACCACGGTGGCGATGGACTTCGGCCGGATCACCATCCGCGAGGGCCTGGCGGTCTACCTGTTCGGCACCCCGGGGCAGGACCGGTTCTGGTTCCTCTGGGACGAACTGGCGCAGGGCGCGCTCGGCGCCGTGGTGCTGGCCGACACCCGGCGGCTGACCGACTGCTTTCCGGCTGTCGACTTCTTCGAGCGCCGGGGCATCCCGTTCGTGGTCGCGGTGAATCGTTTCGCCGGGACGCGCGAGTTCGGGCCGGAGGAGGTCGCCCGCGCGTTGGACCTGGAAGCCGGTACACCGGTGGTGCTGTGCGACGCGCGGCGGCGGGCCTCGGGGAAGGAGGTGCTGATCAACCTGGTCGAGCACGCGGGGCGGGTGCACACCGCGCGGCTGCTGGCGGAGGCCTCGTCGGCTCGGTGAGAGCGGAGCTCGACGGACGGATCTCAGCGGATCTCAGCGAACGGACTTCAGCGAACAGAGTTCAGCTGACGGATGACAGATTTCGAAATCTGTCATCCGTCAGCTGTCGGTTGTCGTCCGCTGCCCGTCGTCGCTACCCGGTCAGCTGTGCCACTGGAAGACGATCTTCGTCCAGGCGGACCCCGGGCAGTTGCCCCACACGGACCAGGCCTGCGGCCGCGCACCGATCCACAGACCGACCGTGTGGGTGCCGTTGGCACAGTAGGTGATGGTGCGCAGCTGGCCGGAGTAGACGTTGCAGTACCCCTCCCAGCGCCAGCCGTAGTCGGCGGTGATCACGCAGTGGTAGGGGGTGGCGGTGATGTGGGGCGACGCCGCCGCGGCGCCGGGGGTGATGGTCTGGTCGTCGGCCGGCGCCGCGGCGGCCAGCGGGGTGGCGGTCCCGAGCACGCCCAGGGCGGCCGCGGTGGCCATCCCGAACGTGGCGATCTTCCTGGCGATGCAGCCTCGCATGGTGGTTCTCCTCACTCAACGGTTCCCATCGGGCGGAGCGCCCCGGCCGGCGGGACGGTGGTCGGGGGTGAATTCCCGCCTCCCGCCCGACTGATGACTAATTGCACACGAATGACCGCGCAGCGTGAGACGACGAACTATGATGTGATCTGTGTCACAACGTGCCCGGTTGGGCTGGGTCAACCCCAACTGGGCGGTCGGGATGCCGATTTCCGGGGAGAGCGGCATGGCGGATTGCAGCGGACGGTATGCGGGCGGGCGAGGGAAGGAGTTCGGAACGGGTCCTACGGAACGCCAATCCGCCGATTTCAACCGGGCGTTCACCGACCTGCTACCCAGACTCCAGCAGGCGGCCGCGGTGCTCACCGGAAGCCAGCTCGCGGCGGGCGACGTCGTCCACGACGCCTATCTGCGGATCGCCAGAAGCCCTGAGCGGTTCCTCAGCCATCCGCAGCCGTACGCCTACGTGTTCACCACGATGACGAACATCCTGCGCGACCAGTGGCGCAGGGATCGCCGCCGGGTGGCGCTGCCCGAGGTGCCCGAGCCGGCCGAGGTGTCCGAGGCGGCCGAGCGCGGCCGGTCCGCGCTCGACCCGCGGTCCGGCGGGATGGCCGAGCTGCAGGCGCGCTGGGAGGTGATCCGACTGCTCGGCTTCCTGACCGTCAAGCAGGCCCGGGCCGTGGTGCTGGTGGACCTCGACGGCTACTCCGTCGACGAGGCCGCCGAACTGCTCGGCCTGCACCGCAGCACCCTGGCGGTCACCCGGCGCCGCGCTCACTGCCGACTGCGTGCCGTCCTGGAGCGGGAGCGTCGGCACGGCGCCTGAAGGCAGCGGCTGAGGGCGGCCCCTGCGAGCGGCGCCGGAAGGCCCCGACCGGCCCTCCGACGCACCGAACTGACGGCAAGTCGGCTGATGCGCCGCCCCGGCCCGTACGCTGAAAATCGTGATCACGGACGAGGACCACCGCCTCTTCGCCCTGGCCGAGGACGGCCGCTGGCGCGAGCTGCTCGCCGCCTACCGGCAGGGCCGGGCGGCCGCCGTCGTGCAGGCCGGCGAGCAGGCCGCCGCGGCCCTGACCGCGCCGCTCGGTCACCTGATCGCCTACTCGGCGCCGCCCGAACTGGCCGTTCGGCTGTTCGACGCGGACGGCGGCGAGGGGGCGGTCGCCGGGGTGGCCGACCACGACGCCGGCCCGCTCTGGGAGGTGCTGGCGACCCGGCACTCCTGGCTGCGGCTGGCCCCGCTGCTCGGCCCGGCCCCGGTGCGCCGGCTGGTCGCGCACACCCGGGTGCTGCTCGGCGAGGACCTCTCGTACGGGGCCGAGCCCGACCCGGAGGGCGTGCCGCTGCGGCTGGAGCCGTGGGAGACGGCCGGTTGGGACGAGGCCTCGCGGGTGCGCGAGTACCTGCCCGGCGGGGGAGCGCGCAGTGCGGTGCTGACCCTGCCGGCCTGCAGGGAGGGCCTGGGCCAGGTCGAGCTGCCGGAACCGGGCACGCGGCTGGGCGGTCAGCGGGTCACCCGGGCGCTGGCCGAACTGGCCGCGCTCGTGCCCTGGGCGGAGGTGGTCTGCGTGCGTGGCCAGGCCCCGCTGGCGGCCGCCGTGCTGGCCGGGGGCCGTCGGGTGGTCGGCGGGTACCTGCCGTTCGCGCTCGCCTACCCGGCTCTGGTGCAGGCCGCCGCCGTGGGGCGCACCCAGGGCGGCGCGCACGGGCGGCTGGGCCTGTGGCGAGCGCTGGGCGCGATGGCCGGTGCGGACCGGCCGGACCGCACCGAGGTGACCGCCCTGGTGGCCCGGATGCGCTGCTTCACCTGGCAGGAGCCAGCCGCCGGACTGCGCCATCTGCACCTCGCGCTGGAGGACCCGGCGAGCGGGGTGGCCTGGGCGGTCAGCGGCTCCCAGGAGTTCTGATCGGCAGAGGACAGCGAGAACCCCCGGCCCGGCGCCGTTTCCGGGGGTTGGTGGGAGGCGCCAGACCGGGGGGAGTCGAGGGGTGGCGGGGCCGCTCAGGCGGCGGATGCGGCGGGTGCCGCGCCCTGGGCGGGGAGGGCTTCCGGCGCGGGCCCGGGGGTGCCCGCGGCGCCGTGGGCGTCGACCAGGGTCAGCTCGTCGAACGGCAGCTCGCCGCCCAGCACCCGGCGGGCGCGCTCGGTGTCCAGCTCGCCGGTCCAGTGCCCGATCAGCACGGTCGCGACGGCGTTGCCCGCGAAGTTGGTGAGCGCCCGGGCCTCGGACATGAAGCGGTCGATGCCGACGATCAGGCCGACCCCGTCCACCAGCGCCGGCTTGTGCGACTGGAGTCCGCCCGCGAGGGTGGCCAGCCCGGCGCCGGTGACCCCGGCCGCGCCCTTGCTGGCGATCACCATGAACACCAGCAGCGAGAGCTGCTCGCCGATCGACATCGGCTTGTCCATCGCCTCGGAGATGAAGATCGAGGCCATGGTGAGGTAGATCGCGGTGCCGTCCAGGTTGAAGCTGTAGCCGGTGGGCACGGTGATGCCGACGACCGGGCGGCTGACGCCCAGGTGCTCCATCTTGGCGATCAGGCGGGGCAGCGCGCTCTCGGAGGAGGAGGTCGAGAGGATCAGCAGGAACTCGCGGCCGAGGTACCTGAGCAGCGCGAGCACGTTGATCCCGGCGACCAGGCGCAGCAGCGCGCCGAGCACCACGACGACGAACAGCACGCAGGTCACGTAGAAGCCGATCATGATCACGGCGAGGCTCTTCAGCGCGGCGGTGCCGGTGGCGCCCACCACCGCGGCCATGGCGCCGAAGGCGCCGATCGGCGCGACCCACATGATCATCGACATGATCCGGAAGACCAGCCGCTGCAGGTGCTCGATCCCGCGCAGCACCGGGGCGCCGACCGGGCCCATCGCCTGCAGCGCGAAGCCGGCCAGCAGCGCGACCAGCAGGGTCTGCAGCACCTTGCCCTGGGTGAGGGCGGAGAACAGGGTGTCGGGGATCACGCCGAGCAGGAAGTCGGTGGTCGACTGGGCGCCGCCGGCGGCTGCCTGGGCGTGGCCGGACTTGGCGAGCGCGGCGGTCAGGTGCAGGCCGT
The DNA here is from genome assembly GCF_053598235.1 of Kitasatospora sp. NPDC001159. Classification (NCBI taxonomy): domain Bacteria; kingdom Bacillati; phylum Actinomycetota; class Actinomycetes; order Kitasatosporales; family Streptomycetaceae; genus Kitasatospora; species Kitasatospora sp. NPDC001159. The sequence continues at coordinate 45,773 of NZ_JBSFJV010000025.1, read as the reverse complement.
CGCCGGGCTCCAGCAGGTTGCCGACGACCATGCCGATGGCCAGCGCGACGGTCGACATGGCGAGGAAGTAGCCGATGGCCAGGCCGCCGACCTTGCCGACCTTCGCGGCCTTGGTGACCGAGCCGATGCCCAGCACGATGGTGCAGAAGATCACCGGACTGATCATCATCTTGATCAGATTGACGAAGCCGGTGCCGACCGGCTTCAGCTCCACGGCGAAGCCGGGGGCGACCAGCCCGACCACCACACCCGCGATCACGGCGGCGATCACGGCGAGGTAGAGGTAGTGGGTCCGGTCCTTGCGTCTGGGTCCCCCCGCCGTTGCGGCTCCAGCGATCGACATCTGCGGCTCCTTCGCCCTGCAGTCCTGGCGGCCCCGGCTGGTGGGCCGCTCCGAACTATGGGGCTCGGGCGTGACGGAGGTCACGTTTGCGTTCATAGAGTTCACGGTCGCGCTTTCCCGGGGTTTCCGGTCGTGGGTTTCCGGGGCTTCCGGTCGTGCGTTCCCGGAGCTCCCCGAGTTCTCGGCCGAGGCGGGTGATCGGACTCCTGGGGCGCCCGGCGGGCGTGGTGCACACTGGCAGGCATGTCCGTGCGCACCACCCCCACCCGCCCGCGCCGCCGACGGCTGCCCCTGCCGCGCCGGCTGGTCCGCAGCCTGGCCGGGCAGCTGTTCGTCGTCCAGGTGGTCATCGTGGCCGCCGTGGTCGCGGGCGGCGCGGTGCTCGCGTACCTGTACACCGCCGAGCGCACCGAGGGCGCGGCCCGCCGCGAGGTCACCTCCGTCGCCCACGCCGTCGCCGACTCGCCGTCCGTCCGGACCGCCGTCGCCGGGCCCGACCCGACCGCGGTGCTCCAGCCGTACGTCGAGCAGGTGCGCCAGGACACCGGGGTCTCCTTCATCACCGTCATGGACACCGGCGGGGTGCGCTGGACCCACCCGCTGCCCGATCAGATCGGCAAGCGCTACCTCGGACACATCGACTGGGCGCTCGCCGGCCAGACCCGCAGCGAGACGTACACCGGCACGCTCGGCCCGTCCGTGCGGGTGGTCACCCCGGTGTGGGACGACCGGCACCAGGTGGTCGCACTGGTCAGCGTGGGCCTGACGCTGGAGTCGATCTCCGCCCAGCTGGGCGTCCCGCTGCTGGCCCTGGTCGGGGTCGCGGTGGCCGCGCTCGCCCTCGGTGGGGTCGGCACCTACCTCGCCAGCTCCCGGCTGCGGCGGCACACCCACGGCATGGGGCCGGACGAGCTCAGCCACCTCTACGAGTACCACCAGGCCACCCTGCACTCGGTGCGCGAGGGGCTGATCCTGCTCGACCGCTCGCACCGGGTCGTGCTGTGCAACGACGCCGCCCGCGAACTGCTCGGCCTGACCGGCGAGTTGGACGGACGGCCGATGACGGGGCTGGGCCTGCCGGAGGCGCTGGTGGCGGCCGTGCTCGGCGAGGCGCCGGTGCGGGACGAGGTGCATCTGACCGCCGAGCGGGTCGTGGTGCTCAACACCTCCACCATCGGCACCGGCCTCGGCCGGGTGGTGACCCTCCGCGACCACACCGAACTGCAGTCGCTCAGCGGTGAGTTGGACTCGGTGCGCGGCTTCACCGAAGCACTCGGGGCGCAGGCGCACGAGGCCTCCAACCGGCTGCACGCGGTCGTCTCGCTGATCGAACTCGGTCGCCATGAACAGGCGGTGGAGTTCGCCACCGCCGAGCTCGAACTCGCCCAGCAGCTCACCGATCGGGTGGTCGCGGCGGTCAGCGAGCCGGTGCTGGCCGCGCTGCTGCTCGGCAAGGCGGCCCAAGCGGCCGAACGGGGCGTGGAGTTGACCCTCACCGAGGACAGCCGGATCGACGACGGGGTGCTCCCGCCCGGCCTCTCCGCCCGGGACCTGATCACCGTGCTCGGCAACCTGATCGACAACGCCGTGGACGCCGCGATCGCCGGAGCGGCGCAGAGCCCCGTGCCGCCGGAGGTCACCGTCACCGCCCGGATCGACGGCGGGGACTCCCCGGACGCCTGCCTGCTGCTGCAAGTCGCCGACACCGGGGCGGGCATCGACCCGGCCGCCGTCCAGGACGTGTTCCGGCGCGGCTGGAGCACCAAGCAGGACGGCCACGGACACGGCCTCGGGCTGGCCTTGGTCGCCCAGACCACCCGGCGCAACGGCGGCACCGTCGACGTCGGGCGGGAGCGAGGCGCGGTGCTCACCGTGCGGCTGCCGCTGGCCGGCCGGGCTCGGGAGCGGGAAGGGACCCTGACGTGACGGCGGCCGAGGGCGCCCGGTCGGGGATCTCCGTGCTGGTGGTCGAGGACGACCCGGTGGCCGCCGCCGCGCACACCCTCTACGTCGAGCGCGAGCCCGGCTTCCGTGCCGCCGGGACGGTGCACAGCTGCGCCGACGCGCTGCGCTTCCTGGAGAAGGCGCGCGCCGCGGGAACGCCCGTCGACCTCACCCTGCTCGACCTCTACCTGCCGGACGGCCACGGCCTCCAGCTCTGCCGCACGCTGCGCGCGGCCGGGCACGGCACCGACGTCATCGCGGTCACCTCGGCCCGGGACCTCGCCATGGTGCGGCAGGCGGTTTCGGCGGGCGTCGTGCAGTACCTGCTGAAACCGTTCAGTGCGGCGGCCCTGCACGACCGGCTGGAGCGCTACGCCCGCTACCGCGACAGCCTCGGCCGGGCCGGGGAGGCGACCGGGCAGGACGAGGTCGACCAGGCGTTCGCGCTGCTCCGTACGTCCGAGCGCAGCACGCTGCCCAAGGGGTTGAGCGCGCCCACCCTGGACACCGTCGCATCCGTTCTGCGCGAGGCGGCGACCGGGCTGTCGGCGGCGGCCGCGGGCGCCGCCGCCGGGGTCTCCCGGATCACCGCGCGGCGCTACCTCGAACACCTGGTGGACACCGGACGGGCGGTGCGGGAGCCGCAGTACGGGAACGTCGGGCGGCCGGAGCTCTGCTACCGGTGGAAGGTCCGGGCGTGAACCCTCGGCGCGGTTGAGGTCGGAGCGCGTGGGCCCCGGGGCCTCGGGCGGCTCGGACGTTCGGGCGCTCGGGCGTTCGGGCGTGACCTTTCAGTGCTGCGCTCGTTGGATCGGTCGGGGGCGGCGCCAGTCATACCGGGGGAGGTTCACTCGCGCGGGTGGTTCTGGGCGCCCCTGGGGCATTCCGCCAGGTCGCGAGCGATAAAGTTAGGCTTACCTAACTTCTTCTGGGGGTTCGCCTTGTCGCTCGCCGCCGTACCCGCCCAGGCCGCCTCCGGGGCCATCGCCACCGGGGCCCCGCCCGCCGGCGAGGCCATCCTGCGCCGCCAGCGCGTCCGCGAGTCCGCCGCCCGGACGTACGCCCGCTCCTTCCCGATCGTCCCGGTCCGGGCCAACGGCATGACCGTCGAGGGCGCCGACGGGCGGCGCTACCTCGACTGCCTCTCCGGCGCCGGCACGCTCGCCCTCGGCCACAACCACCCCGTGGTGCTGGAGGCGATCCGCCGCACCCTCGACAGCGGCGCCCCGCTGCACCTGCTCGACCTCGCCACCGCCGAGAAGGACGACTTCACCAGCGCACTGTTCGAGAGCCTGCCCGCCGAGTTCGCCGGCTGCGCCCGGGTGCACTTCTGTGGACCGGCCGGGACGGACGCCGTCGAGGCCGCGCTCAAGCTGATGCAGACCTCCACCGGCCGCGCCGGCGCGCTCGCCTTCACCGGCGCGTACCACGGCATGACGGCCGGAGCGCTCGCGCTGACCGGCAGCGTCGTGGTCAAGGAGCCGCTGCCGAGCGGCGGCGAGGTGGTCCGGCTGCCCTATCCGTACGGCTACCGCTGCCCGTTCGGGGTCGGCGGGGAGGCGGGCGCCGAACTCGCCGCGACCTACGTGGAACGGCTGCTGGACGACCCCTCGGGCGGGGTGGTGCCGCCCGCCGCGATGATCCTGGAGGCCGTCCAGGGCGAGGGCGGGGTCGTCCCCGCGCCGGACGGCTGGCTTCGAGAGATGCGCCGGATCACCGCCGAGCGCGGCATCCCACTGATCGTGGACGAGGTGCAGACCGGGGTCGGACGCACCGGCGCGATGTGGGCGGTCGAGCACAGCGGCATCGTCCCGGACGCCATGGTGCTCTCCAAGGCCATCGGCGGCAGCCTGCCGCTCGCCGTCGTCGTCTACCGCGAGGACTACGACGGCTGGCGGCCCGGTGCCCACACCGGCACCTTCCGTGGCAACACCCTCGCCATGGCCGCCGGCGCCGCCACCCTGCGGTACGTCGCCGCGCACGGGCTGGCCGAGCGGGCCGCCGTGGTCGGCGCGCGGATGGTCGCCCGACTGCGGGAGCTCTCCGCCGAACTACCGGTGATCGGCGAGGTGCGCGGGCGCGGGCTGATGCTCGGCGTCGAACTGGTCGACCCGACGGCCGAGGCCGACGCCTGCGGGGCCCGTCCGGCCGATCCGGCGCTCGCCGTCCGGGTCCGGGAGGCGTGCCTGGCGCGGGGGCTGATCATGGAACTCGGCGGGCGGCACGACGCGGTGCTGAGGCTGCTGCCGCCGCTCACCATCACCGACGAACAGGTGGCGGCGGTGCTCGACCGGCTGGCGGAGGCGATCGAAGCCGCTGCTTCCGCCCGGGGTGGCGCGTGACCTCCGGGTCCGGCACGGTACCCGAACTGCAGGGCGACGACGTCCCGTTGGACGCGCTCGCGGGCGGGGTCGGCGGGCCCGGGGCGCTCGGGCCGCTCCTGGCCACCGTCCTCGACGCGCTCGACACCGGTGCCGGGCTGCGTTCCGGCCCGCTACCGGCGGGCAGCCCTGCCGAGATCGCCGCCCTGGTCGCCGACGGACTGGCCGGCGCGGGCGGTCGCGGCGCGCTGGCCCGGCTCACCGAGCTGCTCGCCTACGGCGCCGTCGACCCGGCCGATCCGGCCTGTGCCGCCCACCTGCACTGCCCGCCGCTCGCCGTGGCGGCCGCCGCCGACCTCGCGGTCAGCGCGCTCAACCCCTCGCAGGACTCCTGGGACCAGGCCCCCGCCGCGACCGCCCTCGAAACCGCGCTGCTCGCCGAACTCGCCGCGCTGGTCGGCTACGACCCGACGCGCGCGGCGGGCGTGCTCACCTCGGGCGGCACCGAGTCCAACCTGATGGGGCTGATGCTGGCGCGGGACCAGAAGCTCGACGGCATCGTGGAGTTGGACGGCCTACCGGTCGGCGTACGGCCCTGCATCCTCGCTTCCGAGGCCGCGCACTTCTCCGTCCAGCGCTCCGCCGCCCTGCTCGGGCTCGGCGAACGGGCCGTGGTCAGCGTGCCGGTTGACCGCCAACTCCGAATGATTCCCGAGGAGTTGGACCGCGTTATGGCCGAGGTCAGCTGGGTCGGGCGAACCCCGATCGCGGTCGTCGCCACCGCCGGTACCACCGACACCGGTGCGATCGACCCGCTGGAGGCCGCCGCCGACCTCGCCGGCCGCTACGGCGCCTGGCTGCACGTCGACGCCGCGTACGGCGGCGGCGCGCTGCTCTCCGACCGACTCGCCCCGCTGCTCGACGGCATCGCCCGCGCCGACTCGGTCTCCCTCGACTGGCACAAGCTCGGCTGGCAGCCGGCCGCAGCCGGGGTGTTCCTGGTCCGGCGGGCGGAGACCTATGTGTCGCTCGCCCGGCGCGCTGAGTACCTCAACCCGATGGACGACGAACAAGTCGGCTACCCCAGCCTGCTCGGCCGCTCGCTGCGCACCACCCGCCGGGCCGACGTCTTCAAGATGGCCGTCACCCTGCGCACCCTCGGCCGGGACGGGCTCGGGCGGCTGGTGGACGCCTGCCACGAGTTGGCGCTGGCCGCCGCCTCGGCCGTGTGTGCCGAACCCTCGCTCGAACTCCACGCCGAGCCGGTGCTCACGGCTCTGCTGTTCCGCTACCGGCCGCCGGGGCTGACCGACGAGGCCGCCGTCGACGAGCTGAACGGGCAGTTGCGGCGACTGCTGCTGCGCACCGGGCGGGCGGTGGTCGGGCGCACCGAGCTGCCGGGCGAGGGGCCGGGGCGGGTCCGGCTGAAGCTGACGCTGCTCAACCCGCACACGACGGTGGGGGAGGTGGGTGCGCTGCTGCGGGAAGTGGTCGGGGCGGGGCGCAAGGTCGCGGGGGAGCGGGCGGGGTAGGGCTCGGCCCGAGGCCGCCCGAGACGGCCTGGGCCCGTCTGCGCCCGCCTCCGGTTCCGGTCTTCGGGCTTCGAACCGGGGGCTTCGAACTGGGGTGGAGGCGGGTGCGGGGTGCGACGGGGGTCAGTCGCTGAGCAGGATGTCGCGGGCGAGTTCCCAGGTGCGGCGGTCCGCGGCGACCAGGAGGCCGTCCTCGCAGCCGGGGGCCTCGGGGCGGTAGGGGGTGCCGTCCAGTCGGGCGGCGACGCCGCCGGCCTCGCTGAGCAGCAGGGAGCCGGGGGCGTGGTCCCAGGGGAGGGTGCGCCAGTAGAGGACGAAGTCGAACCGGCCCTCGACGACGTCCGGGTACTCAATCCCGGCGGCGCTTCGGCCGGGGGAGATCTCGCCGAAGGCCGAGCAGTTGGCCTCCAGCCGGCGGCGCCGGTCCGGGTCGAGGAAACGACTCTTCAGGATGCCGGTCAGTTTGGCGGGGTCGGCCGGTGCCGGCGGGCGGGTGAGGCGCTCACCGTCGCGCCAGGCGCCGGCGCCCAGTTCGGCGCGGTAGCCGGTGGCGGTGGTGGGCTGCCAGATCCACGAGGCGACGGTTCGGCCGGAGCGGACGAGGGAGCACATCACGGCGTAGTCGGGGCGTCCGGCGACGAAGTTGGAGGTGCCGTCCACCGGGTCGACCAGCCAGACGGCGGGCTCGTCGTGGATGGCCCGGGCGAGCGACGGGTCGGCGGAGACCGCCTCCTCGCCGACCACCGGGACGGGGAGCAGTTCGCGCAGACGGCGGGCGATGATGGCCTCGGCCTCGCGGTCGGCGACGGTCACGATCTCGCCGGGCGCCTTCTCCATCACTTCGCCGGCGGCCAGTGCCCGGAAACGCGGCTCCACCGCCTCGGCCGAAGCCTCGGCGAGTATCTCCGCCACCTTGTCCATCAGCACGTTCGTGCTCCCTTCGCTGCCTACCACTGTCGCACGGCTGCGCGGAGGGGGTTGCGGCGGACGGGGGCGGAGAACAGCTGACAGCTGACGGATGACAGATGTTGAAAGCTGTTATCTGTTAGCTGTCATCTGCCGACTGAACTCGGTCAGCCGTCAGCCGTCAGCCGTCAGCCGTCAGCCGTTCGTCCTCACGCCCCCAGGTAGTGGAACCCCGGGCGCGGGTGCATCAGGAACTCGTGGTGCGAGATGTTCCACGCGTATGCTCCCGCCATCGCGAACAGCACGCGGTCCGCCGCCCGCAGGCCGTCCGCGCCCCCCGCCGCCCGCGCCAGCACGTCCTTCGGGGTGCACAGCTGTCCGGCCAGGGTGGCCCGGCCGGTGGTGACGGCGGGGCGGGGCCAGGGGTGCGGCCAGGTGTCGATCGGGAGCACCTCGAAGGACTGGGAGTGCCCACGGGTGGCAGGGGTGCGCAGGTGGTGGGTGCCGCCGCGGACCACCGCGAAGTCCTCGCCGTGGCTCTGCTTCACGTCCAGCACCTCGGTCGCGTACCAGCCGCAGTAGGCGGTCAGCGCCCGGCCCGGCTCGATCCGCAGGGTCAGCCCGGGGTGGGCGTCGAGCAGCTTGGCCAGGCCCTCGCCGAAGGCAGTCCAGTCGAAGCGTGCCGCCGGGTCGTCGTAGTCCACGGCCATCCCGCCGCCGATGTTCACCTCGGCAAGCGGGAAGCCGTTGCGCTCGGCCAGTCCGGCCGACCAGGCGGCGATCTGCTCGGCCACCGACAGCTGCTCCGCCGCCGCCAGCCCGCTGGCCAGGTGGGCGTGCACCCCGCGCAGGCGCAGCTGCCGCCCGAGCGGATCGCCGCCGGTGAGCAGCCGGACGCACTCCTCGGCCCGCTCCGGGTCGAGTCCGAACGGCGTCGGCCGTCCGCCCATCGCGAGCGGCACCGCGTCCAGGGCGTCGGTGACCACCGGCAGGTTGACCCGGAGCAGCACGTCCACCGCCGCCTCCGGCCGGTCGGTGAGCACGGCGCCGAGCCGGTGCAGCTCCTGCTCGCTCTCGACGTGCCAGCGGTGCACCCCGGCGTCGACGGCGGCGGCGATCTCGGCCGGGGTCTTGCCCGGCCCGCCGAAGGCCAGCGGCGCATCCGGCACCGCGGCCCGCACATGCGCCAACTCCCCGCCGCTGGAAACCTCGTAGCCGTCGACGGCGTCGCGCAGGGCGGCCAGCAGCGGCGCCTCGGGGTTGGCCTTGGCGGCGTAGTACAACTCGACCCGCTCGGGCAGGGCGGCCCGGACGGCGGCGGCGTGCTCGCGCAGTGCGGCCAGGTCGTAGACGTAGGCGGGCAGTTCGTCGGCCGCGAGGGAAGCGACGTGGCGGTGGACGGTGCTGCTCATCGGAGGGCGCTCCCGGCGGGCAGGTGGGCGGTCATGCGGACGGCCTCGGCGAGCACCGAGCCGGCCAGCGGGGACGGCAGCCGGACGTACCCGGCCTCGCGGTCGGCCTTGCGCTCCCAGCGGGTCAGCAGGTTGGCCTTGGCGGGCAGCGGGACGCCGGCCAGCAGGGCCCGCAGCCGGGGCGGTCGGCCGTGTGCGGCGGCGTACTCCTCCAGGGTGTCCCGGACGGCCTGCCAGAGCGCGCCCTCCAGCTCCGGGTGCCGGTCAGCGAGGGCGGCGAGCAGTTCGGCGACGTGGTTGACCAGCAGGCAGTAGACCACCCGGTCCCAGCCACGCTCGGCGTCGTACGTCATCGGGTCGGCCACCTCGGGCGGGAGGGCGGCCAGGATGTCGGCGTTGTGCTCGGGGACCAGCTTCGTCCCCTCCAGGTCGCGGAAGAGCACCTGGGCCGGACGGCCGTCGGCGTCGACGCCGATCAGCACGTTCTGCAGGTGTGGCTCCAGCACCACCCCGTGGTCGAAGTAGGCGGCCAGCACCGGGGGCAGGAGCAGCCGCAGGTAGGTACGCCACCAGTCGAGGGCCGCAGCGCCGTCCGAACTGTCGCCCAGCAGCCGGGAGACGTGCGCCGAGCTGGTCGGGTGCTCGTCGGCGACGGCGGCCGCGAGCAGCGGGGTGACACCGGGCCGCAGCAAGCCGCCGAAGCCCTCACGCAGGATCAGTCCGAAGCTCTCGTACAGCGCCCGGTCGGGGTGGCCGTCGGCGCCGGGCAGGGCGAGGGTGCGGAAGGCGGGCTCGCGCAGCATCGTGGCGTCGGGGAAGCGCCGGGTGAGGTCGCTGAGCGCGGGGGCCAGCAGCCGGGTGAGTTGCACGGCACCGGTCAGCTCGTAAGCAGCGTTCTTGCGCAGGCAGTTGGTGATGCGGACGTTGAGGCTGAACTTGAGGAAGGCGTCCGCGCCGTGCAGGGTGCGTACCGAGGCGGTGGCGGTGAAGCGTTCGCCGCGCGGGCCGAGGTCGAGGATGTCGCCGCGGGCGATGGCCTCGCGCAACAGCGGGTGGTCGCCGATGAGTTGGTACTGCCAGGGGTGGGCGGGCAGCAGCCGGTAGCCGGCCGGGACCTCGCCGAGGCCGTCCAGCAGGGCGCTCGCGCTCCCGTCCAGGGACTCCTCGGCCAGCAACTCGGCGCGGACGGCGAGGTGACGCAGCGGGAAGGCCGCGCGGGACTCGGGCGCGTACCGGCTCCAGCCACCCCTGGCGGCGGAGCGGGACTTGGGGGCCGGGTGGAAGCGGTGGCCGAACAGCAGGGCCTGCTCGGACTCCAGGTAGCGGTCGTCCCCGGCGGCCGGGCGCTCCTCCAGGCCCTGGCTCACGCCGTGGTGGCTGGACGCCACCTGGTCGAGGAACTCCTCGTTCACCGTGCCGGTGCGCAGCTCCAGTTCGTCCTGGGCGTACTCGGCCAGCTCCCGCCAGCCCAGCTCCCGCCAGCCGTCCGCCGTTTCCTCGAAGACCGGTCCGGCGAAGCGGTGCGCGCCGAGCAGTGAGGTGCGGCGCAGGGCGACCCGCAGCAGGGCGCCTCGGCGGGGCATGCGCAGCAGCAGGTGGCCCTCGTCGGCGGCGGTCTGGTGCTCGGGCGCGGAGACCTCGCGCAGCAGGCAGTTGAGCAGGGTGTGGGCCACCGCCTCGTCGGCGGTTGGCAGAGCGGTCGGAAGACTGGTCGGCAGGCCGGTCAACAGGTCGGTGGGTAGGTCGGTGGGGAGGCCGGTCGGGGTGGTGGCCGACTGCGGGCGGGCCGTGCGGGCGGTCATCGGGGGCTCCTACGGGTCAGGAGGGCGAGCAGGGCGGCGGCCAGTGCGGCGACGGTGCCGGTGACGACGGGGGCGGCCGGTCCGCCGCTGCCGTTGGCCAGCGCGGCGGCGAGTCCCGCGGCGACGGCACCGCACTTGGAGACGGCCTCGCGGGTGCCGAACATCCGGCCCGGCGCGCGGCCCCGGGCGGCTTCGGCGGCGAGGACGGCGAGGCAGACCAGGCCGAAGGTCATACCGAGCCCGAGCACCGCCCGGGTGAGGGCGAAGGCGAGCAGGGAGCCGGCCGGGGCGTGTCCGGCCAGCCCGAGGGCGACCAGGGCGAAGCCCAGGGCCAGCCCGGTGCGGGGCCGCGCCTCGACGGCGGCGTGCACCCGTCCGGCGGCGATCAGGTAGACCAGGTGCGGCAGCGCGAACAGGAAGCCCGCGATCGTGCCGTTGACGCCCGGCAGTCGCTGCTGCACCAGGGTGATCAGATAGGGGAAGGAGATGATGGTGGCGAAGACGAAGGCGAACTCGAAGGTGTAGAGCAGCCTCAGCGAGCCCGGCGGGTCGGCCTGCGCCGCGTCGCCGCCGACCGGCGTCGCGGCCGGGCGGATCGGTTCCGGCAGGAAGCCGAGCAGCACGGCGGCGGTCAGTGGCAGCAGCGCCATCAGCAGGTACTGCCGGTGCGGATCGATCCACGGCGACAGCGCGCCCACCAGGATCGGCGCCGCGACCAGGGCGGCCCGGGCGCTGCCCTGCATCAGGGTCAGCGCCTTGGACAGTTGGGATCCGTCCAGCGCCGAGGCGAGGTAGCCGTTGGTGGCGGAGAAGGTGCCGCCGAGGAAGCCCTGGAGCACCAGCGCGATGGTGAACGCGGGCAGGCTGTCGGCGGCGCCCGCGAGCAGGAAGGAGACGGCGAGGCTGAGTTGGGCGCGCAGCAGCAGCCGTTTCTGGCCGAAGCGGTCGGCCAGCCGGCCCCACAGTGGTGCGCCGAGGGCGGTGAAGACGGTCGGCGCGATGTAGAGCAGACCGGCCCAGCGGCCGTCGTGGTCGCCGAGGCCCGGGAGGATCTCGGTGAGGTAGGGCGGCAGGCCCAGGGCGGCGAAGGAGGCGACGAAGTAGCAGGCCGCGATGGCGTGCACCTGGCGCCGGTCCAGTCCGGCCGCCCCGACCGGCCGCACCAGCGGTTCGACGGTCATCGTGAACGGTCCTTCAACAGCAGGTAGTTGGGGCCATCGGTGTAGTGCTTGTTGATGTCGGTGGCGCCGCTGCGCTCCTTGCTGAGCAGGGTGCCGGCGCTCACCATGGCCTTGACGGGCAACCGTTCGGCCTCCAGCAGGTCCGTGCGCAGCGGCTGTCCCGCCGGGCCCAGGCGGGCGAGGGCCTCGCCGAGGATGTCGCGGAGCAGTCCGAGGCCGCGTTCCAGCGGTATCCGGTCGTGCGCGGCGAGGCCGAACGCGAGCGAGGCGGCGCACAGGTGGCCGGTGATCGTGGTGAACAGGTCGGTGAGTGCGCGGTCCTGCTCGCCGAGGATTCTGGGGTCGCGGAACTCGGCGACCAGCTGGGCGAGTTCGCCAATCCGGGCGGTGTTGATCCTCGGCCCGTCGTTGTCCTTGTAGAGCAGCCGCAGACCGGTGCCGTCCAGGACGAGCGAGGTGTTCTGCTGGTGCGACTCCAGGGCGATGCCGTAGCCGAACAGTGTGGTCTGCCAGTCGATCAGCAGCCGCAGTAGGTCCTCGTACAGCCCGAGGACGGACCCGGCGTAGAAGCGGTCGGCCAGGTGGTCGATCACCAGCCGCCCGTCGGGTGCCTCGGCGAGCAGGGCGGCCAGCGGAACGGTGACGGCATCGTCGAGGCCGTCCGGGTAGCGGCGCAGCAGTACGGCCAGCAGTTCGGAGTCGCCGTGGGCGTAGCGCTGCTCGTCGACGTGCAGTATCCGCCCGGCGAAGCGCGGCTCCCGGGCGACCACGGCCTCCACTAGGCGCTGCCCGAGCGCCCCGTTGGCCAGGGTGACCGGCTTGATGGTGCGCCGGTTGCGCAGCCCCAGGGTCGCGGTGGCCAATGGGAGTTTGAGGTGGCAGGCCGGGTCCTGGGTGACGGCGACGGTGCGCATGGACAGCGTCGGCAGCACAGTGAGGTACCGCGCGGGGGCGAGCACCGCGCCCGGTGCGATCCGCTCGAAGTCCTCGCCCGCGGTGAGCGGGTGGACCGGGACGGTGAGGAACTCGCCCGGGACGCCGAGCTGTTCGGCGGTCGGCCACCAGGCGGGCAGCGGGCCGTCGCCGCGGACGGTGAGGTGCGCGGCCGGGACGGCGAGCCAGCGGAGCTCGAAGCTCGGGTGGAACTCCGGCGCGTAGGCGCGCAGTTGCGGCTCGGTCAGGCCGGAGCGGCCGCGGGCGGTCGGGTAGACCGGGTGGTCGAGGAAGGCGGCGAGGGCCTCGAAGCCGAGCGAGGCGCTCGGGCCGGTCCAGTCGGCCACGTCCTTGCCGTAGCGCTCGGAGAGTGCCGTGTGCACCTCGGGGCGGACCCGGTCGTGCAGCTCCATGGTGGCCAGGGTCTGGCGGCACTCCTCGGCGAAGGCCAGGTGGCCGGGCCGGTCCAGCGGATCGGCGCGCTCGGCCAGGTGGGCGAGGATGGCGGGCAGCTCGGCGAGCCGGACGCCGTCGGCCTCCAACTCCGGGAGCCGGGCCGCGTGGTCGCCCTGGAAGCCCTCGGGGGCGACCGGCAGGGCGAGCGTTCCGTTGCTCAGCCAGGAGCCGTCGGCCCGCTGCTCCAGGACGCCGTCCGCGCGCAGGCCGAGCACGTCCTCACGCAGCAGGGCGGACAGCACGCGCAGGGTCAGTTGGTCGGCCGAAGCCCCGTCTCCGGGCGTGCTGTCGACGGGCGTGCTGTCGGTTGGCGTCATGAGGCGATCTCCCAGCGGTTGGCGGCGATGAACTCCGCCACGGCCGTGTCCACCGCGCCCTGGCCCGGGCCGACCGCCCAGACGATGCCCAGGTAGTCCCGGTTGGTGCGGTAGAGCTCGTGCCGGGCGCCGAGTTCGCGCACCGGGCGGTAGGAGAGCGTGACCCCGTCGGCCCGCCGCTCGAACAGTGGCTCGGGCGCGGCGGTCAGGGTGCCGGCCCGGTCCGCGCAGACGCGCTCGTGGCGGGCGTGCCGGTCGGTGCGCGCGCCGAGGTCGGTGGGCAGCGTCTCGCCGAGGTGGGTGCGCAGCACCAGCTCGAAGTAGGGGATGCCGAGGATCTCGGCGAGCATCAGGTCGCACTGGTCGCCGATGGCGCGGTAGTTGACCTCGATGATGCGGGCGCGGCCGTCCGGCTGGAGGACGAACTCGGTGTGGCAGGCGCCGAGTCCGACGCCGAGCGCGTCGAGCTGGGCGAGCACCTGGTCGGCCACCGGCTCGGGGTGCGCCGGGGCGAAGGTCAGCACCTCCTCGATGAAGTCCGGCGGCGGGGAGAGCCGGGTGCGGAAGCCGCCGAGGACGTGCCGGGCGTGGCCGTCGCCGAGGGTCTCCAGGGTGCACAGCTCGCCGGCCAGGAACTCCTCGACCACCAGCGTGGCGCCGGGGCGGCGCTGCTGGATCTCCTCGACGCGCAGGGCGAGTTCGTCGGCGTCGGCGACCAGGGTGACATCCTCGCTGGCGACACCCTCGCGGGGCTTGAGGATGCACGGGAAGGGCGGGGTGAGGTCGGCCGCGTCCTGCCCGGGCGCCAGCTCGGCGGACCAGACCCGGTCCAGGCCGGTCTCGGCGAGGTGGCGGCGCAGCTCGCCCTTGTTCTTGGCCCGTAGCGCGGCCTTCCAGTCCTTGGCGGGCAGGCCGAAGTAGTCGGCGACCAGAGCGGTCTGGGTCTGCAGGTGGTCGCTGTTGCTGAACACCGCGTCGGGCGCGTGGTGTTGGGATATCGCCCCGATCACCTCGCGGAAGTCCTGAACGTCGCACTCCACCAGCTCGTACGGGAACTCGGCGTCGGTGTAGGCGCGTTGGTGGCCCTCGATGTGGTCGGTGAGGACGGTGACGTCGAGACCGAGCCGGGCGGCGGCGGGCAGGAAGCCGCAGGTGACCGAGTCGGTGGGGTTGAGGGCGAGCAGGTAGAGCCGCATGGGGGTGTCCTTGGGGGCGAGGTGGCGGGCGAAGGGCGGCGAACAGATCACAGATGACAGATTTCGAAATCTGTCATCTGTTCGCCGTTATCTGTCATCGGCTACTTGGGCGCGTCCACGCCCGCCGCCTTGGCGATGTCGACGAGCATCGCGTCCGCGGCCTGGACGCCGATGCCGGACATCCAGGTCTCGTCCGGAACGTTGAACACCTTGCCGCTCTTGACGGCGTCGAGGCCCTGCCAGACCGGGGTCTGCTGGACCTCGCTCTCCTTGGTCTTGGTCGGGTCGTCGGCGGTGGTGACGAACACCAGGTCGGCGTCGGCCTGGCTGATCTGTTCGGCGCTGACCTCGATGATGTTCTTGTCCACGTCCTGAGAGGCCGGACGGGCCAGGCCCACGTCCTTGAGCACCACACCGCTGTACGAGGCCTTGGCGTACAGGCGGGTCGGGCCGGCCACGAAGCGCACCACCGAGGCGGTCGGCATCGTCCCGTTGTACTTCGCCTTGATCGCCTCGCCCAGCTTGTGCGCCCGCTCCTCGTAGTCGGCCAGCGCCTTCTTCGCCTCGTCCTCCTTGCCGAGCGCCTGGGCGTACAGCGCCAGGTTCTCCTTCCACGGGAACCCGGTGGTCTCGGCCAGCACGGTCGGCGCGATCGCGTTCAGCTGGTCGTACACCTTGGCGTGGCGGACCTTGGAGGACAGGATCAGATCGGGCTTGAGGGAGGCGATCAGTTCGAGGTTCGGCTCGTTCATCGGGCCGACGTCCTTGGTGTCCTTGATCTCGTCCTTGAGGTAGTTGGGGAACCCGCCCTCGGTCTTCATGTGCGGGGACACCGCGCCGACCGGCGTGATGCCGAGCAGCGTGACGTCGTCCAGCTCGCCGCTGTCCAGCACCACCACGCGCTTGGGCCGGGACTTGATCTCGGCGGTCCCGGCAGCGTGCTTGACGCTGCGCGGGAACCCGGCGGCGGTGCCGGCCGAGGCGGCGGACCCCGCGTCGCCGGACTCGGCGGCATCCCCGCTGCTGCCGCAGGCGGCGAGGAGCGTGGCGGACAGTGTGACGGCGAGGACGGCGACGGGAAGTCGGCGGTTCATGGGGGTTCCTTGGATCGGGTCGAACACGGGGGAGGGGAAGGGGAGTTCAGGCGGTGGCGGTGGCGGCGGAGGAAGCGGTGGCGGCCCGGCTGCGCGCCCGGGGCACGACCAGCGGGGTTCCGGTCTCCGGGTCGGGCACCACCCGGCACGGCACGCCGAACACGGACTCCACCAGCTCGGCCGTCAGCACCTCGGCGGGCGGACCGGCCGCAGCGAGCCGCCCGTCCTTGAGCACCACCAGATGGTCGGCGTACCGGGCGGCCTGCCCGAGGTCGTGCAGCACCATGACCACGGTGCGCCCGGCCTCGGCGTGCAGGTCGGCGACCAGGTCGAGCACGTCGAGCTGGTGCCGCAGGTCGAGGAAGGTGGTCGGCTCGTCGAGCAGCAGCAGGTCGGTCTCCTGGGCGAGCGCCAGCGCGATCCACACCCGCTGGCGCTGCCCGCCGGAGAGCCGGTCGACCTGCCGGTCGCGCAGCTCGGCGGTGCCGGTGCGCTCCAACGCCTCGTCGACCGCCGCCTGGTCGGCCTTGGACCACGGGCTGAGCATCCGCTGGTGCGGGTAGCGCCCCAGCCGTACCAGCGCCTCGACGGTGACCGCCTCGGGCGTGACCGGCTGCTGCGGCAGCAGGCCCATCCGCTTGGCGAGCGTCCGTGCGGGCATCCGATGGATGTCGGCGCCGTCCAGGGTGACGGTGCCGGCGGCCGGGTCGAGCAGCCGGACCAGTCCGCGCAGCAGGGTGGACTTGCCGCAGGCGTTCGGTCCGACGATCGCGGTGACGGCGCCGCCGGGCAGTTCGAGGTCGAGCTCGTCGACGATGGTCCGGTCGCCGTAGCGCAGTCCGAGGCCGTGGGCGGCTAGCCGGTTGGCGCCGGCGTGATCGCTGCCGACCTGGTCGGTGGCGGCCCGGTCGTTGCGGACCTGGTCGATGGCGACCTGGTTGGTGGCCGAGCTGGTCATCAGCTGCTCCTCTGGGGAAGCCGGCTCTGGCGGATCATCAGCACCAGGAGCCAGGGCGCGCCGAGGGTGGCGGTGACGGCACCGACCGGCAGGCCGTGGACGGGGATCACGTGCAGCACGAGGAGGTCGGCCGAGAGCAGCAACACGGCGCCGGTGAGCGCGGTGAGGCCGAGCGTGCCGAGGGTGGGCGGTCCGGCGAGCAGTCGGACCAGGTGCGGGACGGCGAGCGCGACGAAGGCGACCGGCCCGGTGAGGGCGGCGGCCAGCGAGGCGAGCGTGATGGTGAGCAGCAGCAGCCAGAGCCGGTCCCGGGCGGGGTCGAGGCCGAGCCCGCCGGCCGAGTCGTCGCCGAGGTCGAGGACGGCGACCCGCCGCTGGCAGAGCAGCACGGCCCCGGCGGTCAGCGCGATGGCGGTGCCGCCGATCCACACCTCGGTCCAGTTGCGCCCGTACAGCGAGCCGGTGGTCCACTGCATCGCGGAGGAGGCCAGCTCGGCCGGGAACCGTACGATCATCAGATTCACGGCGGCGGCCAGGCCCTGCTGGACCGCCAGGCCGACCAGTACCAGCCGGGTGACGGCCATCTTCGAGCGCCAGGCGAAGCCGCCGAGCAGCAGCGCCGCCAGCAGCCCGCCGCCGACCGCGGCCACCGGGATCAGCTGCTGGGAGGCGCCGGTGGCGAGCATCAGCACGGCCCCGAAGGAGGCGCCGCCGGTGATGCCGATGGTGTCGGGCGCGGCCAGCGGGTTGCGGAACAGCCGCTGGAGCATCGAGCCTGCCATCGCCAGCCCGGCGCCCGCGATCAGCGCGGACACCACGCGCGGCGCCCGGAACTGCTGCACCACCAGGACGTTCCCGGGCTCGCCCTGCCCGACCAGGGCGCGCAGCGCGTCCCAGGAGGAGATGTTCACCTGGCCGGTGCCGAGCGCGACGCCGGTCAGCAGCACCAGCAGGGCGAGGGCCACCAGCGACCAGGCTGCGGTACGGGCCCGGTGGCGGGCGATGGCGCCCAACGGGACGGCGAGCGCGGTCACTTGGCCACCTTTCGGGCCAGCACCGCGAGCAGCGGGGCGCCGAGGAAGGCGGTCACGATGCCGACCTCGATCTCGGAGGGCCGCACCACGAGCCGGCCGAGCACATCGGCGGTGAGCAGCAGCAGCGGACCGGCGATCAGGCAGCCGGGCAGCAGCCAACGGTGGTCGTTGCCGAGCAGCGGCCGGACCAGGTGCGGTGCGGCCAGTCCGATGAACGCCACCGGTCCGGCGACGGCGACCGCGCTGCCCGCGAGCAGTACGACGGCCAGTCCGCCGACCACCCGGATCCGGCCCACCGGTACGCCCAGCGACTGCGCGGTCTCGTCACCCAGGGCCAGCGCGTTGAGCGCGGGCGAGACGGCGAAGGCGCCGAGCAGGCCGAGCGCCAGGAACGGCAGCACGGGGGTGAGGGTGTCCAGGTGCCGCCCGGCGATCGAGCCGGCCAGCCAGAACCGGGCTTCGTCCAGGGTGCGGTGACTGGCCAGCATCAGCGCGGAGGTCCAGGAGGTGAGCACCACGGTGAGCACGGTGCCGCCGAGCGCGAGCCGGACCGGGTCGAGGTCCCCGCCGCGCCGGGACATCGCGTACGCGGCGACGGCGGCGACGGCCGCTCCGGCGAAGGCGAACCAGACGTACTCGACCGGACGGGAGAGGTCCAGGGTGTAGATCGCGGCGACCACGGCGAGGCTCGCGCCGGCGTTGATGCCGAGGGTGATCGGCGAGGCCAGCGGGTTGCGGGTGACGCCCTGGGCGACCGCCCCGGCGACGCCGAGCGCGGCCCCGACGGCCAGTCCGATGAGCGTGCGCGGGACGCGAAGGCCCGTCACCACATCGGCGTCACCGCCGTGGGCGGCGCCGGTGAGGGCGTCGATCACGGTCGGCAGCGGGATGGGTCGGGAGCCCAGTGCGAGGCTCAGGGTCGCACACAGCACGAGCGCGCACGCGCCGGCGACCAGCAGCAACGGCCGCTGTACCGCCGAGGAACGAGGCGTCGCCGGGGCTGTGGTGTCCGGCGGGTCGGTTCTCAACACGAGTCGATATCTTAGGTTAGGTTTACCTAAGTTCGTCAAGGTCGGGTCGGCGACTCGGGTGGTCCGCTCGACCGCGGGGCGAGGTGGTCGGGTGGGCCCCTTGAGGCATTGTAAGGTGAGGCTCACCTTATCGATCATTCGGAATCGATCTCGGGAGTGCCCATGGTCCCCGGAACGCCCCTGCCCGTACGCGCCCAGGCGCGACCGTCCGCCCTGGTCAGCGACTACGAGCGGCTGCGCGAGCTCTGCCCGGTGCTGGAACTGTGCCTGCTCGACCCCGCTGAGCCCGACCCCTCGGCCGCCGACGGCTGGTACTCCGGCTCCCAACTCGCCGCCGACGAGCGGGCGCTGGCAGCCGTCCTGGCCGGAGCCGAGGAGCGCATCGCCGCCGAGCACGGCCGCGCGCCCCGCCCGCACGTCACCGCCTCCCGGCTGCTCCACCACTATGTCTGGTCGACCTGCCTGCTCATCGCCGGCCCCTGGCACCTCGCCCGACGGGTCCCCGCCGTCGACCCCGCCGACCTCTGGCTGCACGCGCCCACCGGCCGGCTCGCGCTGCGCCCGGGCGGACACGTCGCCCTCACCGGAGCGCTCGCCGGAGCCTCCGCCGGAGTCCTCCCCGGTAACCTTCCTGGCGGCCTCCGGGGAGACCTCCTCGGAGACCTCCCCGGTCACCTCCCCGGCGACGACGAACTGCGCGCCGAACTGCGGGCCGCCGTGGTCGCCCACCTCGAACCGGTGCTCGCCGCCTTCGCCGGACCGACCCGGCGCCGTGACCGCGCCCTCTGGGGCATGGTCACCGACGACCTCACCTCGGCCGTCTGGTACCTCGGCCGGATGCTCGGCGCGCAGGACGCCGCCCTCGCCGTCGCGGAGGAGGACGCCGCCGTCGCCGCCGCCGGGGCCCTACTGCCCGGCGGCACCCTGCCGCTGCCCGGCGCCGCCGACTTCCGCCGGCTGCGCACCCCCGACGGCCGTGAACACCACACCCGCACCAGGCTCGGCTGCTGCCTCTACTACGCGGTCAAGCCCGAGGCCCTCGCCTGCCTGACCTGCCCGCGCACCAGTGACGGGGATCGGCTGCACCGACTCTGACGGTCCGTCCGCGATGCCGCCCTACCGCCCGCCCCGGTTCCCGCCCCCGTCCCCCTCGGCCCGACGCAGCACCGCCACGCCCCGGTCCAGGTCCACCCCGAAGTGCGGAGGCGCCCCGGCCTCCGCGTCGTCCCGGTGCGCCAGCTGCTCCCGCCGCTGCTCGATCTGCACCCGCTTGCCCGGACTGAACAGCGCGTGCAGCTCGTCCAGGCCACCGCCGCCCACCCCCACCCCGGGCCCGCGCGGCCGACGGCGCGGCGAGGACTCGCCCCACATCTGGCAGGCCGCCAGCACCACCAGCCCGACCGTCACGGCCACCGCGCACCCCACGCCCACGATCCACCCCATGTCCGCTCAACGCCTCACCAACGCACCGGCGTTCCCGGGCGGGCGTCGCCGACCTCCCCGGAGGCCACTGGTGTTTGGGCGCCGGTGCCCCCGGGCAGTCAGCGTCGGGTTCCTGCCGCGAAGGGGCAGGAGTCCACGCTGACGGATCCAGGGGGGAACCGAACGTGCAGACCAGGTGGGAAACGCGAGTCGAGCCCGGGGGCCTGCAGGGCGTCCAGGAAGCCATCGCCAAGGTCCTCGCCGAGCGCACCCCGGCCAAGGTGTGGCCGGGTGAACTCGACCGCGACGGACGGGCGTTGCGCTGGGTGGAGGCCGGCTCGGGCACCGGTGCGCCGGTGGTGCTGATCGCCGGCAGCGGCACCTCCTCGCTCACCTGGGCCCCGGTGCTGCCCGCACTCGCCGAGCATGGCCGGGTCGTGGCGTACGACCGGGCCGGGCTCGGCGCCAGCGAGCCCGACCGCACCCTCGGCCTGACCCTGGAGGCGCAGATCGGGGACCTGGCCGCCCTGCTGCGGCACCTGGACGCCGGACCGGCCATCCTGGTCGGGCACAGCTGGGGCGGCCAGCTGGCCCAACTCCTCGCCTGGCAGCGGCCGGAGCTGGTGGCCGGCCTGGTGCTGGTGGACCCGGCCCACGAGGAGTTCCGGCCGCCGGCCATCGGCGCCGCCGAGGCGGTGCTGATCCGCCTCTGGCTGCTCCGGACGGTGCTGGCACCGCCGGTGGGGCCGGGTGCGGACGACGCGCTCGCCCGGGCCGAGGCGGCCGTCGTCGCCCATCCGCACCAGCGGCGGACCGTCCTCAGCGAGAACCGGATGACCGGCCTCGCCGTCCCCGAGCTGCGCCGCCGACGCACCGCCGGCCGGCTGCCCGAGGTGCCGGTGGCCGTGCTCAGCGCGACCGAGGGACTGCCCCGCGCCATGCGCGCCCGCTGGACGGCCCTGCAGTCCCGGATCGCGGCCAACGCCGCCCGGGGCGGCCACATCGTGGTGAGCGGTGCCGGGCATGCCGTCCACGCCGACAAGCCGCGCGCCGTCATCGCGGCCGTCCTGGAGGTGTCCGAGCATGCCCGAAACATCCGGGACGCCTGACGAATCCTCCCAATGTCCGTCCGAACAGCGCCTGCTGGGGTCGCGGCACGCTCTGGCACACTGTGTGCCGACGACCCGCCGGGGCGGGTCATGACACCTGGGGGGACAGGTCGATGAGTAGCACGGGCACCGTGCTCGGCGGGCGGTACACGCTGGTCGAGAAGGTCGGCGGCGGGGGCATGGGCGCGGTCTGGCGGGCCGACGACGAGGTGCTGGCCCGGCAGGTTGCGATCAAGATCCTGCGCGCGGACCTGTTCGAGGACGGCACCGCCGTCCAGCGCTTCCGCCGGGAGGCCCAACTGGTCGCCGCGATCGACCACCCCGGCATCGTGGACGTCCACGACTACGGGGAGAGCGGCGGCGAAGGCGACGAGCGCTGCGCCTACATCGTGATGGACCTGATCGAGGGCCGTCCGCTGAACCAGGTGCTCAAGGAGAGCGGGCCGATGAGCGCCGAGCGCGCCCTCGGCATGCTCGCCGACGCGCTGGACGCGCTGCACGCCGCGCACCGGCGGGGGATCGTGCACCGGGACATCAAGCCGTCCAACCTGATGGTGGGCCCCGAGGACCGGGTGGTGATCACCGACTTCGGCATCGCCCGGGCGATCGCCAGCACCAAGCTCACCGCCCCGTACGCGATCATCGGCACGGCGGCGTACATGTCCCCCGAGCAGGCCGCGTCCGCGAGCACCGGGCCCGCCTCGGACCTCTACTCGATCGGCGTGGTCTGCTACGAGCTGCTGGTCGGTCAGGTGCCGTACCTGGGCGAGGGGCCGCTACAGGTCGCGCTCAAGCACGTCAACCAGCCGGTGCCGGAGCTGCCGGCGACCTTCCCGGCGGCGGTGCGGGAGCTGGTCGCCAGGGCGCTGGCCAAGAACCCCGAGGACCGGTACGAGAACGCCGCCGAGATGGCGGCGGCGGCCCGGGCGGCGATCGGCGCGCCCGCGGTGCCGTGGAAGCCGGCGGACAGCGGGACGATCGACCTGCGGGCGGCGGGGGCCGGCGCGGGCGGTGCGGACCCGGTGGTGAAGGTGGATCCGCAGGCGGACACCGAGCCGGGCAAGCGCCGCTCGGGGCGCACCCTGCTGGTCCCGGTCATCGTTCCGATCGTCATCTCGATGGGCACGGCGACCGCCCTGCTGATCGACCGCGGTCCCGGCAACTCCGACGCGGCCGCGCCGCCCGCCGTCCAGCCGACCGTGGTGGTGACCGTTCCGGCGGCCCGGACCGCCACCACTCCCGCGGCCACCACGACCGCGCCCGCCACCCCACAGCCGACCGACAGCCCGCCGGCCGCCCCGGCCGCCGACCAGCCGACGCCCGGTGGGCAGCCGAACCAGCAGCAGGTGCCCGTCCCGGTCGCCGGCCAGGGCGGGGGCGGCGGCGCCCAGCCGGTCCGGACCAGCGGAGGTGGGGGCGCCAACTCCGGCCCCGGCGATGGCGGTACGGCGTCCGGTGGATCCGGCGGCGGTCAGGCCGGCCAGCCCGCCGGCGGCGGTGGCGGGGGAGGACCGGTCAACCCGCCGGACCCCAAGCCGCAGCAGCCGAGCCAGACCACCACCGGCGGCAACCCGCCCGCCCCGCAGACCCCCTCCCGGCCCGCGTCCTGCGGCGGCAGCAACTGGAGCACCATCGTCAGCGCCAAGGACGGTCGTCCGATCGGGATGCGCAACGACAACCTGAGCGGCGACAACCCGATCGTGCTCGGCGGCGCCGCGCAGTACGGCTGGGTGCGCTCCATCGACCCGGGCAGCTGGACTGTGATCAACGCGTGCAACAACGGCGGCCCGATGCTCGTCCAGACCATGGACGGCAAGGTCGTGCTGAACAACGGGTACAGCTTCCTGACCAGATGGACGGTCCGCAACGGCAGCACCGCGGGCTCGTACACCCTGGGCGACTACCAGAACCAGTCCTGCATGACCGACAACGGCCCCGGCAACGAGATCACCATGGTCACCTGCACCCCCGGCAATTCGGCGCAGGAGTGGCGGTTCCAGTGACGGCGGACCGGGGCGCCGCCCCTTGGATCCGCGCACCGGGGCGCTCGAAGGGCCGCTGCTGGAAGGGCCGGGAGCGGCGGCATCGGCGGGTCCGCGGGAACCGAACCGGGGGCGGATGTAATAGCAGGTGCCCGGTCCGCGGGGCAAGGGGTACCGGTGGCGGGACCTCGCCATCGGCATGTCAAGGGTGTGTATGGAAACCTCTACACACTTGTAAAAGTCGATCGATTGATGATCGGGACTGATCGCCTTTCTGGGGGTTGACGGCTGTTCAGGTGTCGGTGCAGGCGGTCGGCCTTTGTTCGGGCCTGAATCCACCGTTCAGTGGGGTGAATTGCTCCGATTTGACTGCCACTTGACCTGCTTTACCAACTGGCGGGACTTGGCCAACATCTGAGGTAGACCTGTCATTTCACCTGCTGGATTGTCATGCTTCTGGTCATCCCCCAGCGGTAGCCCCCACCCCCACCCCTTGGTGGCGAGCCGCTCGACCGCACGGGGTTTCAGCACGTCAGCGCCCGTTCCGCCCCACAGGTGCCGAGCCCGGCCCCCGGGACGCGGTGCGACCGCGCCCACACGCGGTTTCCCGGAAGGACTCGTACGTGAAGCGAAAGCTCGCGGCTGTCGCCGTTCTCTCGGCCACGGCCATGTTGACCGGTGTGATCCAGGTGAGCACCTCCGTCGCCCAGGCGTCGCCGGCTGCCCCCTCGCTCCAGGCCCAGGCCGCCCAGCAGCACGCCGCCGTCGTCGCGGTGGCGAAGGGCCAGTCCGGCCCGATCGCCAAGGCGCTCGGGCTCGGCGACCAGGAGAAGCTGGTGGCCAAGGACGCCGTCCTCGACAAGGACGGCACCCGGCACCTGCGCTACGAGCGCACCTACGCCGGTCTGCCGGTGATCGGCGGCGACCTGGTCGTGCACCAGAAGGCCGACGGTGCCGTGAAGTCGGTGAACAAGGCGGTCTCCACCCAGATCACGCTGCCGAGCCTGACCCCGCAGATCCCCGCGGACAAGGCCGCCGACCAGGCCAGCGGCGCGGTCAAGGCCACCGTCGGGGTCACCGTCGACTCCGACGAGTCCCCGATCGCCGACGTCCACCAGACCGGCACGCCGGAGCTGGTCGTCTGGGCCACCGACGGCAACCCGCGCCTGGCGTACCGGACCACGGTCGAGGGCATGCGCGCCGACGGCACCCCGAGCAGCCAGATCCTGATCACCGACGCCACGAGCGGCCAGGTCCTCTCCACCCACGAGAAGATCGAGACCGCGGCCGGCACCGGCAACGGCGTCTTCGTCGGCCAGGTCCAGCTCACCACCAACCAGAACGGCTCGCAGTTCGAGCTCAAGGACACCACCCGCGGCGGCCAGTCCACCACCGACATGAACAACGGGACCTCGGGCAGCGGCTCGTTGTTCGCCAACCCCAACAACAGCTTCGGTGACGGCACCGCCTCCAACCGCGAATCCGCCGCCGTGGACGCCCAGTTCGGTGCCGCCACCACCTGGGACTTCTACAAGAACACCTTCAGCCGCAACGGCATCCGCAACGACGGTGTCGGCGCCCTCAGCCGGGTGCACTACGGCTCCAACTACGTGAACGCGTTCTGGAGCGACGACTGCTTCTGCATGTCGTACGGCGACGGCAACGGCGACGCCGCCCCGCTCACCGAGATCGACGTGGCCGGCCACGAGATGACCCACGGCGTCACCGCCGCGACGGCCGCGCTCAACTACTCGGGCGAGTCCGGCGGCCTCAACGAGGCCACCTCGGACATCATGGGCACCATGGTCGAGTGGTACGCCAACCTGCCCTCGAACCCGCCGAACTACTGGATCGGCGAGCTGATCAACCTGCGCGGCGACGGTAGCCCGCTGCGCTACATGGACCAGCCGAGCAAGGACGGCCAGTCCGCCGACAACTGGGACCCGAACGTCGGCAACCTGGACGTGCACTACTCGTCGGGTGTGGCGAACCACTTCTTCTACCTGCTGTCCGAGGGCAGCGGCGCGAAGACGATCAACGGGTTCAACTACAACAGCCCGACAGCCGACGGCTCGACGCTCGCGGGCATTGGCCGGGACAAGGCGGCGCAGATCTGGTACCGCGCGCTGACCACGTACTTCACGTCCACGACGGACTACGCGGGCGCCCGTGCGGCGACCCTCAGTGCGGCATCGGACCTGTACGGCGCGAACAGCGCGGAGTACAACGCGGTCGCGGCCACCTGGACCGCGGTCAACGTCAACTGACTCGGGCCTGAACCGGGTCGGTCCTGAGTTGGGCAGGGCCGGCCCGAGGCACGTCCGAGTTGCCAGGCCGCGTGGGGGTGCCTGCCGGCCGGGCTGACGGCGGGGGCGACGGTGTGCGGACCACCGTCGTCCCCGCCTTCGCGTGTCCCCGGTGGGGTCGGGTCAGTCGAGGTCCTGGGCCACCTCCCACGCATGGCCGGCCGGGTGGGCGAAGGCCGCCGTCCGCCGACCCTGCGGCCGGTCCACCGGGCCGTGGAGCAACGCGACGCCGCGCCCGCCCAGGTGGGCGCAGACCTCGCCCCGACTGGCAGTGCGTCAGTGCGTCAGTGCGTCCCGGCGCCGCAGTGGCGCTCCTGGGCCGCGAGGACGGCGTCGCCGTGGACGGCGGCCCAGGCGCCGAGCGCGCGGATCGGGCCGATCAGGGCGGCGCCGGCCGCGGTGAGGGTGTAGTCGACGCGAGGCGGGGCCTCGGCGTAACGGCGGTGCTCCACCAGGCCGTTGTACTCCAGTCGGCGCAGGGTCTCATTGAGCACCTTGGGGCTGATCCCGCCGATCCGGTCCAGCAGGGCCCGGGGGCGCATCGGCCCGCGCTCGCCGAGGACGTACACCACCACGCTGTCCCAGCGGTTGGCGATCACCTCGAAGGCCAACCGGGCGCGGCAGTCCGCGGCGAACACGCCGCCGCCCAGGTCCTCGCCCGTCCCGTCCCCGGCGTCGCCCCGGCCCTCGCTCCTCATGTGCCCATCCTGCCCGATCCG
This sequence comes from Kitasatospora sp. NPDC001159, assembly GCF_053598235.1. Lineage (NCBI taxonomy): Bacteria > Bacillati > Actinomycetota > Actinomycetes > Kitasatosporales > Streptomycetaceae > Kitasatospora > Kitasatospora sp. NPDC001159. Next base: position 19,775 of record NZ_JBSFJV010000025.1, on the reverse strand, counting down.
TTGCGTACCGGGCGGTGTGCATCGGCCCGGCTAGCGTCCGGGGCACGGCGGTTCGCGGAGGGCGGCCGCCGGTGACGGGCAACACGAATGCGAGGGATGGACCGTGCGGATCGGCATTCTCGGTACGGGCGCGATGGCGGCGGCGCTGGGCGGAGCCTGGGTGCGGGCCGGACACCAGGTTCTGGTGGGCGGGCGCGACGTGGCGGCGGCTCGGCAACTCGCCGCTTCGCTCGGCGCGTTGGGCGGTGGTGAGTTGGCGGAGGCGGCGCGGTTCGGGCAGGCCGTGCTGGTCGCGGTTCCCGCGGAGGCGGCCGTGCCGGTGGTCGCGCCGCTGGCGGGCGAACTGGCCGGTCGGACCCTGCTGGACTGCACGGTGCCGATGGCCCCCGGCGCGGGCGGGCCGGTGCTGACCACCGCGGGGGCCGACGACTCGATCGCCCGGCGGCTGGCCTCGGCGGCGCCGGACGCGCGGGTGGCCAAGGTGTTCGGGATCTGCCACGAGAGCATCTGGACCCTGCCGCGGCCGGACTTCGAGGGGGCTTCGCTCGGCGTTCCGTACTGCGCGGACGATCCGGCGGCGGGTGCCGTGGCCGCCGAGCTGGTGGCCTCAACGGGGTGTGCGCCGGTGGACTGCGGCGGCCTGGACCGAGCCGGGCTGCTGGAGGCGACGGCCGTGTTCGCGGTGGGCGTCTGGTGGTCCGGCAGCGAGGCGCGGCACGTCTTCCCGTCGCCGGCTCTGGCGCCGGGGGCGCTGGACGACGACGATTAGGCGGGCGGACGGGGCGCGGGAATCCCTGCCCGCCCGGCAGGCCCGCTACGCCTCGGAGCCGTACTCCCGTCGCTGGCGCAGCAGTTCGGCGTACTCGGCCTTCACCAGTCGGTCCATCGCCAGCGTGAACTGGGCGTCGGCGACCGTACGGGCGAGCGGCCGGACCCGCAGGATGCGCTCGGTGAGCCGGGCCGCCTCGCCAGGCGCCAGCGGGGTCTCGCCGGAGAGCGCGCTGAGCAGGTGCGCGCTGACCACCTCGATGAAGATCTCGGCGATGGCGTCGACGTGCTCCCGGGTGCGTCGGCTGGCGTCCAGCACCGCGGAGAGCGGCACGCCCTCCGCGACCAGCTCGGTGGTGGCGTCCATCAGCCGACGGCTGACGTGGGTGATCCCGTCCTCCTCGACCGTGATGTAGCCCTGGGCGATCGACTCGGCGGTGTTCTCCTCGGTGAGCTGGTCCCCGAAGGCGGTCTTCAGCTCGTCCCAGTCCAGGCGCACCGGGGTCTCGTCCGACCAAGGCGCGACGATCGCCGCCTCCAGCCCGATCAGCTCGGCGACGTCCCGCCCGCTCTCCCCGGCGCCGATCAGTTCGGCGATCCCGCCCAGGGTGTGGCCACGTTCGAGCAGTTCGCCGATCATCCGCAGCCGGGCGAGGTGTTCTTCGCCGTACCAGGCGATCCGGCCCTCCTTGCGGGGCGGCTGGAGCAGTTTGCGCTCGCGGTAGAAGCGCAGCGTGCGCGTGGTGATCCCGGCCGCTTCGGCCAGTTCCTCCACCCGGTACTCGCGCTTTTTGTCGTCCGCAACAGCTCTGACCTTGTCCACGGCGATCAGCATAGGTCCGTGGAGTCGGCTGGGGATCCTTCGGGAACTTCCGGTGAATCGGGGCCGTCGGGCTTCTTCCATCCAGTGTCAGCAAGGACTACTCTGCCAACCATGCCAGTAATTACTGGCGCGATTGGCAGGGTCCCGGAGGCGAGCCCCGGGAGATTCCGGGGCAGACGCCTCGGGAGAGTGCGACGATCACCGCCCCACCCTCAGGAGGTTGCCGCATGGCATCCAGCAGCAAGCGCCCCCGCTCCGGCGCGTCCGCAGGGACCGACACCACTGCTGCGCAGGAGACCGTCCCGCACGTCCGGGTGGCGGTGATCGGCTCCGGCTTCGGCGGCCTCGGCGCCGCGGTCCGGCTGCGCCGCGCCGGGATCACCGACTTCGTCGTCCTGGAGCGCGCGGACTCCGTCGGCGGCACCTGGCGCGACAACAGCTACCCCGGCTGTGCCTGCGACGTGCCCTCGCACCTCTACTCCTTCTCCTTCGCGCCCAACCCCGACTGGCCGCGTAGCTTCTCCGGCCAGCCGGACATCCGCGCCTACCTGGAGAAGGTCGCCACCGTCTTCGGCCTGCGTCCGCACCTGCGCTTCAACACCGAGGTGCTGGAAGCTCGTTGGGAGAACGAGCAGACCCGCTGGCGGATCACCACCTCGGCCGGGCAGTGGACCGCCGACGCGATCGTGTCCGCCGCCGGACCGCTCGCCGACCCGCAGATCCCCGACCTGCCGGGCCTCGGCGGCTTCCCCGGCAAGGTCTTCCACTCCTCCCGCTGGGACCACGACTTCGACCTGGCCGGCAAGCGCGTCGCGATGGTCGGCACCGGCGCCTCGGCCGCCCAGATCGTCCCGTCGATCCAGCCCAGGGTCGGCAGGCTCACCGTCTTCCAGCGCACCCCGGCCTGGGTGCTGCCGCGCCGCGACCGGGAGATCAGCCAGCTGGAGAAGTGGCTGCACGGTCGCCTCCCGGTCACCGCCAAGATCCGTCGCGGCACCCTCTTCGCCCTGCGTGAGCTCCAGGTGGACGCCTTCGTGCGCCGCCCCGGAATGCTGCGGGTGGTCCAGCAGCTCGCCGAACGCCACATCGCCCAGGGCATCGCCGACCCGGCGCTGCGCGCCAGGCTCACCCCGGACTACCGGATCGGCTGCAAGCGCATCCTGCTCAGCAACACCTACTACCCGGCGCTCGCCGCCGCCAACACCGAGGTCGTCTCCTCCGGCCTGCGTGAACTGCGCGGCTCCACCCTGGTGGCCGCCGACGGCAGCGAGCACGAGGTGGACGCCATCGTCTTCGGCACCGGCTTCCACGTCACTGACATGCCCATCGGCTCCCGGGTGTTCGGCGTGAACGGGACCAGCCTCGCCGAGGAGTGGAAGGACGGCATGGAGGCGCTGCGCGGCTCGACCGTGCGTGGCTTCCCCAACCTCTTCTTCGTGATCGGTCCCAACACCGGTCTCGGCAACAGCTCGATGATCCTCATGATCGAGTCCCAACTGAACTACCTGATCGACGCGTTGACCACGCTCAGCTCGGTCGGCGCCACCGCGATGCAGCCCACCGCCCGGGCCCAGCGGCAGTGGAACCTCGAACTGCAGCACCGGATGGACCGCACCGTCTGGACCACCGGTGGCTGTCGTAGCTGGTACCTGGACCCGAGTGGCAGGAACACCGTGCTCTGGCCCGGCTCCACGACGTCCTTCCGTCGCGCCACCCGCAAGGTCGACCTCGGCGAGTACGAGCTGATCATGCGCGCCGCACCCGCCAACGCCGTTGCCGTACAGGAGGTTTCCGCATGAGCGAGCGAATCACGAAGAGGTGCGTGTTGTGCGAAGCGCCGACCGGGCGAAGCGAGGTGGTCGCATGAGTGCCGCCGTCCAGTTGCCCGCCGAGTACGTGCCGCCCACGCCCGTCGAGGAGTTGAGCGTCCGCTCGGCCGACGGCATCCGGCTTCACGTCGAGGTGCACGGTCAGCCCGGCGCGCCCACCGTGGTGCTCTCCCACGGCTGGACCTGCTCGACCGCCTTCTGGGCCCCCGTGATCCGCGAACTCTCCGACCGCTACCGGGTGGTGGCCTACGACCAGCGCGGCCACGGGCACAGCGAGATCCCGCCGAGCCGGGCCCGCTACTCCACCCGGGCGCTCGCCGAGGACCTCGCCGCCGTGCTCGCGCGGACCGTTCCAACGGGGGAGCGGGCGGTGCTGGCCGGGCACAGCATGGGCGGGATGACCATCATGGCCGCCGGCGATCGCCCCGAGGTCGCCGAGCGCACCGCCGCCAATGTGCTGATCTCCACCGGCCCGGCCGAGCTGGTCGCCGAACTCACCGTCCTGCCGGAGGGCGTACGTGCCCCGGGCCTGCGGCGCTTCCTGCACCGGCAGCTGCTGCGCTCCCGGATGCCGCTCGGGCCGGTCACGCCGGTCAGCCGCGCCGCGCTCAAGTACGGCACCATGGGGCCGAGTTCGCCCGCCGGTCAGGTCGAGGCGACGGCCCGGATCGTGCACGCCTGCCCGACCGCGGTCCGCGCCCACTGGGCCGGGGTGCTCGACCGGCTGGACGTACGCGCCGGGCTCGGCCAGATCACCGCGCCGACCGCCGTGGTGGTCGGCACCGCGGACCGGCTGACCCCGCCCGTGCACGCCCACCGGATGGTCGCTGAACTCGCCGACCCGCAGGGGCTGTTGCTGCTTCCCGGGGTCGGGCACATGGCGCCGCTGGAGCGGCCGGTGGAGGTCGCCGCCGAGATCCACCGGATGGCCGCCGCGCACCTGGCCGCCGAAACCCCCGTCGCCGTTCCCGCCGCCGCTGCTTCCACCGCCGAGAGGACCACCGTCGCATGAACGCCATCCCGCCGTTGTCTGCACAGGTCGTGGTGGTCACCGGGGCCGCCCGCGGCGTCGGGGCCTCGCTGGCCCGCAAGCTCGCCCGGCGCGGAGCCAAGGTCGCGCTGCTCGGGCTGGAGCCGGAGGAGCTGAAGGCCGTCGCGGCGCAGTGCGGCGCGGCCGCCACCTCCTGGGAGGTGGACGTCACCGACGTGGAGGCGCTCAGCGACATCGCCCGCCGGATCAAGGAGCACTACGGGCGGATCGACACCGTGGTCGCCAACGCCGGTATCGCCATCGGCGGGCCGCTCACCGACAGCGACCACCGGGCGTTCAGCCGGGTCATCGAGGTCAACCTGCTCGGCAGCGTCGCCACCGCGCGGGCCTTCCTGCCGGCGCTCACCGAGAGCCGCGGCTACCTGCTGCAGATCGCCTCGCTTGCCGCGCTGACGCCCGCGCCGCTGATGAGCGCGTACTGCGCCAGCAAGTCCGGGGTGGAGGCCTTCGCCCACTCGCTCCGCGCAGAGGTCGCCTATCAGGGGGTCAAGGTCGGTGTAGGGTACCTGAGTTGGACCGACACCGACATGGTGCGCGGCGCCGACCAGGACGCCGTGCTGAAGCAGATGCGCAGCCGACTGCCGTGGCCGGCCAACAAGACGTATCCGCTGGAGCCCGCGGTGGACCGGATCGTCGCCGGGATCACCCGCCGGTCCCCCCATGTGTACGCCCAGGCCTGGCTGCGCGGCATGCAGCCGGTGCGCTGGCTGTTGCCGAGCCTGATCGCGGTGGTCGGCTCCCGCGACGTCGCCAGGATCGCCCCGCAGCTCGCCGCGACCGCCGCCTCCCGGCTGCGCGCCGTCGGGGCCGGTGGCGCCGCGGACACGGCGGCGCGGGGGAGCCGGGCGGGGGCGGACGACTGACAGTCGACAGCTGACGGACCACAGCTGACAACTGACAGATTTCGAAATCTGAAATCTGAAATCTGTAAGTTGTCAGCTGTCAGCCGCCCGTCGCGATCCCCGCCAGCACCCCCAACGCCCGCGCCAGCGCCGGCGGCGGCGGTGAGGCCAGCCCGATCCGGACCGCCGACGGCGTGCTCCGCGGGTCGACGGCGAACGCCGCCGCAGGCGTCACCGAGATTCCCGCCCGCGCCGCCGCCGCGACGAAGGTCTCCGCCCGCCAGGCCCCCGGCAGCTCCCACCACAGGTAGTACGAGCACGGGTCCGCCCGTAGCCGCTGCCCCGCCAGTACCTCCCGCGCCAGCGCCTGCCGAGCCGACGCGTCCGCGCGCTTCGCCGCCTCGACCGCCGCCAGCGTCCCGTCCCCGATCCAGCGCACCGCCGCCTCCAGCGCGAAGCCGCTCGGCGCCCATCCGCCCGCTCGCAGCGCGCCCGCCACCCGCTCGCGCACCCCGTCCGGGACGACCGCGAACCCGGTGGTCAGCCCCGGGGCGAGCCGTTTGGACAGGCTGTCCACCAGGACGGTCCGCTCGGGTGCCAGCGCGGCGAGCGGTGACAGCCCCGGCCGCAGGAAGGACCAGACCGCGTCCTCGACCACCGGCAGGTCCAGCCGGCGCAGCTCCCCGGCCAGCGCGGCCGCCCGCTCGTACGGCAGGCTCGCCCCGGTCGGGTTCTGCAGTCGCGGCTGCACGTACACCGCGCGCAGCGGCGCCGCACGGTGGGCCGCCGCCACGACCTCGGGCAGCAGGCCGTCCTCGTCCATCGCCAGCGGCACCAGCTGGATGCCCAGCCGCTCCGCCACGGCCTTGACCACCGGATAGGTCAGCGCCTCCACCCCCAGCCGCTGCCCCGGCGGGACCAGCGCGGACAGCGCCCCCGCCATGGACTGCCGCCCGTTGCCCGAGAACAGCAGGTGCTCCGGGTCGACCGGCCAGGCGTCCGTCGACAACAGCCTCGCGAAGGCGCGCCGTGCCGCGCCCGTCCCGACCGCGCCGACCGGCCGCAGTGCCTCGCCCAGCGCGTCCGCCCGCAGCAGCGGCGCCAGCCCGTCGGCCAGCAGCTCGGCCTGCCCGGGTGCGGTCGGGTAGTTGAGTTCCAGGTCGACCGGCACGACGGCGGGCTCGGTGAGCGCGACCCGCCCGTCGTCCGTAGCCCGCCCGGCCCGGACGAAGGTGCCGCGCCCGACCTCCCCGACGGTCAGCCCGCGTCGGACCAGCTCGCGGTAGACCCGGGTCGCCGTCGAGTTGGCGATGCCCCGGCTGCGGGCGAAGGCGCGCTGGGTGGGCAGCTGCTGGCCGGGTCGCAGCCGTCCGTCGGCGATGTCGGCGGCGATCCCGTCAGCGATCAGGCGGTAGTCCTCCACCGGCGGTCAGCTCCTCCCGGGTCCTGAGCGATGCAGCATTGCACCGAGTGCAAAGTCATCATTGCATCGAGCTCGCTGCGCACTCTAGCCTCCTCCCATGAGCGAGTTGGACGCGTTGATATCCGCCGTGGACGGCCGCGCCGTGCTCGGCATCGCCGCCGTGGCGCTGGGCATGGCGCTGTCGCCGGGGCCGAACATGATCTACCTGGTCTCGCGCTCGATCGCGCAGGGCCGCCGCGCCGGGCTGGTGTCGCTGGTGGGCGTCGCGGTCGGCTTCCTGGTCTACCTGGTCGCGGTGACCGCCGGGGTGGCCGCCGTCTTCTCGGTGGTGCCCGCTCTCTACACCGCGATCAAGCTGGCCGGCGCCGGCTACCTGCTCTGGCTGGCCTGGAAGGCGGTCAAGCCGGGCGGCACGGCGGTCTTCGCCCCGCAGCAGCTGCCCCCGGACCCACCGCGCCGCCTGTTCGCGATGGGCTTCCTGACCTGCCTGCTCAACCCCAAGATCGCCATCATGTACATCTCGCTGCTGCCCCAGTTCGTGGCGCCCGAGCGCGGCCACGTCGCCCTGCAGAGCCTGGTGCTGGGACTGGCCCAGATCGTGATCGCGGTCACCGTCAACGGTCTGATCGCGATGAGCGCGGGCACCATCGCGAACTTCCTCAACCGCCGCCCGGCCTGGCTGCGCGTCCAGCGCTACGCGATGGGCACCGTCCTCGGCGGCCTCGCCGTGCACATCGCCGCCGACCGCGCCAAGGCCGGCGCGGCCTGATCGGTACGACTGGCGTCTCGGCCTCGGTGAGCGTCGCGCCGTTTGACGCCGAAGCGGTTTCGGCCCGGAACTGAGCAGGCATCGGACATGCCTCCTCGCCCGGATTTCATCACCCGGTCGGGCGATGCTCCCGTCCGGCACCGCGAGCACGACCGACAGCCTGTATCCGCGGCCCGCCGAGCAGGGGAGTCGCCCTGGGTGTGGGCTCGGCTGCGGCGAGTCGGTACGGTCAGGGGTATGACCACAGCCTTGATCACCGGCGCGACCGCCGGCATCGGAGCCGCGTTCGCCCGCCGGCTCGCCCGCAGCGGCTACCAGCTCGTCCTGGTGGCCCGGGACGCCGAGCGCCTGGAGCGCGCGAGCGCCGACCTGCACGCCAAGTACGGCATCGAGGCGGAGGTGCTGCGCGCCGACCTCTCGACCGATGAGGGCATCGTCGCCGTCGAGGCCCGGCTCGGTGACGCCGAGCGCCCGGTGGACCTGCTGGTCAACAACGCCGGCTTCGGCAACAAGGGCGCCTTCGGGGCCGTGCCGCTCCAGGCCGAGCTGGACATGCTGAAGGTGCACATCGAGGCGGTCCTGCGGCTGACCACGGCCGCCCTCCCGGGGATGCGCGAGCGCGGCCGGGGCGCGATCGTCAACGTCGCCTCGGTGGCGGCCTTCCTGCCGCGCGGCACGTACGGCGCGAGCAAGGCGTGGGTGGTGAGCTTCACCCAGGGCGTGCTGCGTGACCTCGGTGGTACGGGCGTGCGGATGATGGCGTTGTGCCCGGGCTTCACCCGGACCGAGTTCCACGAGCGGGCCGGCATGGGCACCGGCAACATCCCGTCCTGGTCCTGGCTCTCGGCCGAGCGGGTGGTCGACGAGGCGATGCGCGACCTGGCGCGCGGCAGGTCGTTGTCGGTGCCGGGCAAGCGCTACAAGGCGGCGGTGGCCATCGCCCGGATGCTGCCCTCCGGCAAGCTCGGCGGCCTGTCCTCCAGGGCGGCGCGCACCTACCGGACGAACTGAGGCCCCGGCGGTCGGTCGGGGGATCGCAGCGGCGAGGGAATGGAGGCGCCCTCACTATTAGCTTGCCTAACTATGAGTTAGTCTCGCTATGCTGGCATCCACCCGACCGCCGCATCCGCGCCCGGCCCCACGCCCCCGCGCGCCCGACCCAGGGAGGCCCGTCCTTGAGGCCCGCCGCCATCGACTGGACCCCGCCCGAACACGCCGAGGGCGATCCCCGCCCGCCAGCCCAGTGGCGGCGCATCCTCGCGCTGTTCCGCCCGTACCGCGGCCGCCTCGCCACCGTCGGGCTGCTGGTGGCCGCCTCCGCCGTGGTCTCGGTCGTCTCCCCGTTCCTGCTCAAGGCCGTCCTGGACACCGCCATCCCGCAGGGCCGCACCGGGTTGCTCAGCCTGCTCGCGCTCGGGATGATCCTGACCGCCGTGGTGAACAGCGTCTTCAACGTGCTGCAGACGCTGATCTCCACCACCGTCGGCCAGCGGGTCATGCACGACCTGCGCACCTCCGTCTACAGCCACCTGCAGCGGCAGTCGCTGGCCTTCTTCACCCGCACCCGCACCGGTGAGGTGCAGTCCCGGATAGCCAACGACATCGGCGGCATGCAGTCCACGGTGACCTCCACCGCGACCAGCCTGGTCTCCAACCTCACCGCGGTGATCGCCTCGATCGTCGCCATGGTCGCGCTGGACTGGCGGCTGACCGTCGTCTCGTTGCTGCTGCTCCCGCTGTTCGTCTGGATCAGCCGGCGGGTCGGCCAGGAGCGCAAGAAGATCACCACCGAGCGGCAGAAGCAGCTGGCCGCGATGAGCTCGGCGGTCCAGGAGTCGCTCTCGGTCAGCGGCATCCTGCTCGGCCGCACGATGGGCCGCTCCGACTCGCTCGCCCGGGAGTTCACCGGGCAGTCCGACCAGCTCGCCGACCTGGAGGTGCGGGCCAGCATGGCCGGGCGCTGGCGGATGAACACCATCCAGATCGTGATGGCCGCGATGCCCGCGCTGATCTACTGGGCGGCCGGGCTGACCTCCGCCGCCGGCGCGCCGATCGTCTCCGTCGGCACCCTGGTCGCCTTCGTCACCCTCCAGCAGGGTCTGTTCCGCCCGACCGTCAGCCTGCTCTCCACCGGCGTGGACGTGCAGACCTCGCTCGCGCTGTTCCAGCGCATCTTCGAGTACCTCGACCTGCCGGTGGAGATCGACGAGCCGGCGCACCCGGTGAGCCTGACCGACATCCGCGGCGAGGTCCGCTTCGAGGGCGTCGGCTTCCGCTACGACCCCGAGCAGGAGCGCCCGACCCTGGCTGGCGTCGAACTCAAGGTCCCGGCCGGGAGCTCACTGGCCGTGGTCGGCGAGACCGGCTCCGGCAAGACCACCCTCAGCTACCTGGTGCCGCGGTTGTACGACGTCACCGGCGGCCGCGTCACCCTGGACGGCGTGGACGTGCGCGAGCTGTCCTTCGACACCCTGGCCCGCGCGGTCGGCGTGGTCTCCCAGGAGACCTACCTCTTCCACGCCTCGGTCGCCGAGAACCTGCGCTTCGCCAAGCCCGGGGCCAGCGACGCCGAACTGGTCGAGGCCGCCCGGGCCGCGCAGGTCCACGAGACCATCGCCGCCCTCCCGGACGGCTACGACACCCTGGTCGGCGAACGCGGCTACCGCTTCTCCGGAGGCGAGAAGCAACGCCTCGCACTCGCCCGCACCATCCTGCGCAACCCGCCGGTGCTGATCCTGGACGAGGCCACCAGCGCGCTGGACAATCGCACCGAACGCGCCGTCCAGCAGGCCGTGGACACCCTGGCCGCCGGCCGCACCACCATCACCATCGCGCACCGGCTCTCCACCGTCCGCTCCGCCGACCAGATCGCCGTGCTCGACCGCGGCGAGGTGGTCGAGCTCGGCACCCACGAGGAGCTGGTGGAGCTGGACGGGCGGTACGCGGCGCTGCTGCGCCGGGAGGCGCCGGACGCGGCGGCCTCCCTGCCGGAGGCCGCCGTCGGACACGCGTAAGGCCTTCGGGGAGGGCGGTCAGGCCGCCTTCGGCACCTCGTTGTAGCTCTCCACGACCTCCTGGCCAGAGAGCCGCTGGATCGCCGCCATCACCTCGTCGGTCACCTGGCGACGGGCCTTCAGCGAGCGGGCCTGCCCGTGCAACTCGTCGAAGTGCAGCGGCTCGCCGAATCGGACGGTCACCTTCTTGATCCGCGGGACGCGCTTGCCCACCGGCAGGATCTGCTCCGGGCCCTCCAGGGCCACCGGCACGACCGGTACGCCGGCGGTCAGCGCGAGCCAGGCGACGCCCGTCTTGCCCCGGTAGAGGCGGCCGTCGAGGGACCGGGTGCCCTCGGGGTAGATGCCGAAGGCCTTGCCGTCCTCCAGGATCTCCAGCGCCGACTCCAGCGAGGCCTGAGCGGAACGGTAGGTGCCGCGCTCGACCGGCACCGCGCCGATCGACTCGAAGAAGCCCTTGGAGATGCGGCCCTTGAGGCCCGGTGCGGTCCAGTACTCGGCCTTGGCGAGGAAGTGCACCCGGCGCGGGGCGGTCAGCGGGATCACCACGCTGTCGATGAACGACAGGTGATTGCTGGCCAGGATCACCCCGCCCTTGCGCGGCACGTTCTCGGCACCCTCGATGACCGGGCGCCAGATGCCGCGCGAGACGGGTTTCAGCACCAGCCTGGTGACGAGATCGAGCATGTTCCCTCCCTGGACGAACGACCGCCCGGGAGGTGCCCGGGCCCGCAATCAGATCCGCAGACTACGACACCCACCCCCGCGCCCGTCCACTCCCGCCCGCCGTGGCGCGCACCACGGCCGGGTAGGGTACGGCCGTCCGAACCGAGCACGACCCCGCAGTACCCAGGAGGAAACGATGGAGAGCGTCGAGGCCATCAAGGAGATGTTCGACCGTTTCGACAAGAACGGCGACGGCAAGATCACCGCGGCCGAGTACGCGCTGGCCGCCAACGAGATGGGCGACCACAGCGTCACCATCTCGATGGCCGAGGCGCTGATCCACGCGATGGACACCCGTCACCAGGGCTACCTGGACTTCGAGGAGTTCCTGGCCGCCCGCCAGCGCTGAACCCGCGCTGACGGGGCCGGTCGCCGTACCGGCGGCACCGGCCCCGTCCGCAGGCCCGAGGCCCTACCCGGTCGGCCCCGCCGGGTCAGCCGTGCGCGACCGGGAACACCCGGCGCACCACCCGCTCCGCCGCCCCGCCGTCGTCCCAGACGCAGAACTTCTCCCGGAACCTCGCCCGCGCCGCCGGTTCCGGATCGCCCGCCCGCAGCGCCCGCGCCAGCCCGTCCGCGTCCGTCGTGACCGCGCCCGGCGGCTCCTCGAACAGGTCGAAGTACACGCCGCGCTCGCGCTGGTACTCCTCCCAGTCCGGCGCGAAGACGACCACCGGGCGGTTCAGCACCGCGTAGTCGAACATCATCGACGAGTAGTCCGTCACCAGCGCGTCCGCGGCCAGGTAGAGGTCCTCCACGGTCGGGTGCGCCGACACGTCCACGATCTCCGCCGCGTCCTCACCCGCCGTCAGGTCGCCCGGGCCGCCGGCGTGGAAGTAGTGGGTGCGCACCAGCAGCGTGTACCGCGGACCCAGTCGCCGGGCCAGCTCCTCCACGTCCAGCAGCGGCAGGTAGCCGCCCTTGCCGCCGCGGTGGGTCGGCGCGTACAGCACGGCCGTGGTTCCGGGCCGCAGCCCGAACCGCTCGCGCATCGCCCGGACTTCCTCCGGGGTCGCGTTGGCCAGCCGGTCGTTGCGCGGGTAGCCGGTGTCCAGCATCTCGTACCGGCCCGGGAAGGCCCGGGTGAAGTGCTCGCTGGTGTGCGGGTTGGAGGAGACCAGGAAGTCCCAGCGGTCGATGGCCTCCTGGAGCCGGTCGAAGTCCATCCCCTCGGCCGCCTCCGGGCGCTTCCGAAGGTCCATGCCCATCGCCTTGAGCGGGGTGCCGTGCTGGGTCTGGACGTGCACCGTGCCCGGCCGCTTCACCATCGTGCGCGGGAAGTTGACGTTGTTGACGAAGTACTTGGCGGTCGCCATCGCCTTGAGGTAGGCGGGCGTGTTGACGATCACATACGGCACGCCGGGCGGCATGGTGGCGGCTTGGGTACGGCTCTCCACCACCCACACGCCCCGGATCTGCGGGGCGAGTTCCTTCGCCTTCTCGTAGATCGCCGCCGGGCTGCACGCGTAACCCCGGTGCCAGTACGCGGCGTAGACCGCCAGGTGCTCGTCCAGCGGGAGGCGGCGGAAGGCGTTGTACGCGGTGAACCGGGCGCCGCTGCGCACACCCTTCTTCACCGCGGGCGCCACCGACCTTGCCCCGCGCTTGAGTTCGCGCGGCAGCTGGCCAGTGCGGCGCAGCTCCGCGTACGCGATCCGGGCACCGCGCGCGGCCAGCCGGTACTGCACGCCCCGCACTCCGCCGGGGAAGCGGTAGCCGGCCGGGCGGTGGCGCTCGAAGTGCTGGGAGATCCGGCGGAAGAACTCCTTGCGCCGGTCGGCGGGGACGAGCCCGGGGGTGTCGTAGACGTTCAGCGCCTGGCGGACGGTCCGGTCGAAGACCAGGGTGCGCAGCGACTCCGGGACGGGCCGACCGGCGTGGTCCGGGCCGTCCTGGCTGCCCCACCGGTCCATGAAGGCGAAGATCGCGTCGTACTGGGCGAAGACGTCGGCGTGCTTGGGGGAGGCGGTCGCGGTGATCGCGCCGTCCCGGCCGCGCCGGTAGAAGTAGCAGGGGCGGTCGAGGTAGCGCAGCCGCTCGGCGGCCAGCAGCGCGGGGTAGGTGACCGAGATGTCCTCGTAGTAGCCGCGGCCGAAGGTGACGCCCAGGCCCTCCAGGAAGGCGCGGCGGAAGACCTTGTTCCACACTGACATCACGGTCTGGAACAGCGCCGGGTGCTCGGCCAGTGTGCAGCCCTCGACCAACGAAGAGCCGACCAGCACGTGCCGCCAGGGGTTGGGCTCCGTCCCGCCGTCCGGGTAGACGTGGGTGAAGTCGGTGAGCAGTACGTCGGCGGGGGTCTCCAGGCGGCGCTCCTGCTCCAGCTCGTCCAGGATCACGCCGATGGTCCGCTCGGGCACCCAGTCGTCGCTGTCCACGAACCAGACGTACTCGCCGCGCACCAGCGGCAGGGCGGCCGCCCGGGCGCCGCCGAGGCCCTGGTTCTCGGTGAGGTGCAGCACTCGCAGGCGGGGGTCGCGGGCCGCGTAGGCGTCCAGGATCGCACCGGAGCCGTCGGGGGAGAGGTCGTCGACCGCGATCACCTCGAAGCGGGTCTCCGTGGCACGGGTTTCGCCGAGGATGGAGTCGAGGCAGCGCGGCAGGTACCGCTCCACGCCGTGGACCGGAAGCACGATGCTGAGGAGGAGGGACACGCTGGCTGAGTCTACCGATCCGCCGGGCGCGACCTGCGGGGACGTCCGGTCGGTGGCGGGCGGCGGGGGCCGGGCCCGGAACCGCCGGTGCCGGGCCCCGAGCGGGGCGGCACCGGCAGTCTGGTGGCGGCCCGGCCGACCCTCTACGGCCGGCCGCCGGTCCGGGCACCCTGCGAGCCTGGCCACCGCAGCGTCGAGGTGACCGGGCAGTGGCTCGCGGGAGCCGGAGTTTGATCGAGTCATTTCATCACTCGAACACGCGCCTGGGTGCGGTGCGGGCACCTGGTGCGTGCAACAGATATTGCTTGGAGGATCGACGCGAGTCAATCCCTCGAATGTGTTCACTTCATGAAGCATCCCGGTGGCGCCGATCGCCCCGTCGGTGATCGTTTTGTCGACCTTGCGGCTGTCCCCTATATGGGGGCGACTCATCGACACGGTCGCGAGACCGTCCGGACGCCCCGTGCGCCCGGCGCATGCCGCGCGAACGGGCGCCGGGCCGATGCCTCCTGGCCCTGCTGACGGCCCGCGGGTCGTGCACCATCATTGATGCCTAGTCGTGACCGGAGGGATGGCCCCTGGTGCATCGTCAGTTGGCGCTGCACGATACGGTGGCACAACACCAAGGACGGTTGCGCGAAGGCCGTCTGTCACGGATAGTCTTCGCCTCACGGCCCTGGCGCCTCGTAGGGGTGGGAAAACTGATGGAACACATGCAAGTGCGGACTCGGCCCCGTGTGCCGGCGATCCAGTGCGGTGTCGGTGCGACCGGCCGCCGGATCGAGCGACACCTGGCCGTGCTCGGCGCGCCCGCACTCCCGGCGGTGGACACCGCCGAGGCGCTCGGGCTGATAAGGGAGCTGACGCCGCGCGGCGCCAACACCCCGGCGGCGGCCCGTCGTCGCCACACCCGGGTCTCGCTGCTGGCGCCGCTGCGTCGGCTGCGGCGCAGCCTCTTCGGCGGGCGCGGCTAGCGGCCTCCCGGTCGCGGCCGACCCGGGCCCGACTCGACCCGGCGGACCAACCGGTCCGTCGGGTCTTCGTCGTATCCGGAAGTCCGCTGGCGGGCAGACCCGTCGCACGGTGGATCCACCCGCCGATTTGGTCTGAACCTCTCACCCTATGCGAGTTTGCCTCCCTGGCAAGGGCAGACGGCGAGGCAATACGTCCGGCCCACTGACCTGGGTCAGGATGGCGCCATGGCGGACAACAACCACTCCACGTCGACCGGCTCAACCGGCTCGTTCCAGACCACCACCCTGGAGATCACCACCGGCAGCCGTGAGGTCGCGCTCGACATCACGGACCGCTGCGCCGTGTTCCTCAACGAGCGGGCCGCCGGACGCGACGGCCTGCTCAACGTGTTCGTCCCGCACGCCACGGCCGGGATCGCCGTCCTGGAGACCGGCTCGGGCAGCGACGACGACTTCCTCGCCGTCCTGCGCGACCTGCTCCCGGCCGACGACCGCTGGCGCCACCGGCACGGCAGTCCCGGCCACGGGCGCGACCACGTGGTGCCCGGCCTGGTCGCCCCGCACGCCACCCTGCCGGTGATCGGCGGGCAGCTGGCGCTCGGCGTCTGGCAGTCCGTGGTGCTGATCGACACCAACGGGGACAACCCGCGCCGCACCGTCCGGCTGTCGTTCCTGGGCTAGCGGGCCCGGGCGATCAGCGGGCCCGGGTGGCGTCGGCGACGTGCTCGGCCACGGCGGTCAGGTAACGCTCGATCGCCAGGTGCTGGCAGAGCAGCGCGACCGGACGGCCCAGCCGGGCGTACCAGGCGGAGAGCCGGGAGAACGCGGCGACCTCGAACCACACGTCGCCGTCGGCGTCCAACGACACCAGGAACGACTCCTCGCCGCACTCCGGGTGCCCGGGAAGCGTTCCGTATGCGAAGCCGATCCGGTCCGGCTCCGCCACCGTCCACACCACTCGGCAGGGGATCACCAGGCGTGGCCACCGGGTGCCCGGCAGGTTCAGCCGCAGCAGCACGGTGGCCCCCTCCCGGGCCGGCTCACCCGGCCACACCGTGAAGCCCGTCCCCAACTGGCTGCCCCAGCCGAGCACATGCCGCCCGGCCCGCTCCAGCACCTCCGGCCCGTGCCCCAGGTGGATCCGTCGCCGCAGATGTGCGTACCCGTCCGGCAGCCGACCGCCCCGGGTGGCCCCGACCTCGGCGTAGGTGGGGGCGGTGGCCCGGGCGGCATGCAGACGTCGGTGGAGATCGGCGACCATGTCGGCCACGGTAGTCGGGGGGCGGAGGCGCTCTGCGGGTGGGGCGGTTCGGATGACGGCGAACAGGCGACGGATGACAGATGTCGAAATCTGTCATCCGTCGCCTGTTATCTGTTCGCCGTCATCTGTCAGTCGTCATCCGTCCAGTGCGATCGCGTTCTTCGCCCGCTCCACCGACTCCTCGGAAGCCGGCCCGCCCGGGTTCTCGGTGGCCAGCGCCTGACTGAGCCGGACGAAAGGGCGCAGCCGCCGCTCGTACTCGGCGTAGGCGGCGCGGTGCTCCCCGCCGGAGCGGGTGAGGGCGTCGGCCAGCACGTACGCGCCGACCAGGGCGAGGCTGGTGCCCTGACCCGACAGCGGGGACGCGCAGTAACCCGCGTCCCCGAGCAGGACGATCCGGCCCCGTGACCAGCGGTCCAGGTGGATCTGCGCCATGGAGTCGCAGTAGAGGTCCGGCGCTTCGGCCAGGGCCTTCAGCAGCCTCGGAGTCTCCCAGCGCAACGTGGTCATCCGTTCGGCGACGAGGGCCTTCTGCGCCTCGGGATCGCGCCGTCCGGCCGGCAGCGGCTCGCCCGCGAAGCCGAAGCTGATCCGCAGCTCGGAGTTGCCGCGCACCGGGTAGACGCCGTAGCCCGCCTCGCCCTCGCGCAGCCAGAGCTGCCAGTCCTCCAGGGCGAGGAAGTTGTTCGCGCTGAAGATCGCCAGGTGCATGCCGAGGTGGCGGGCGAAGCGCTCCTCGGGCCCGAAGGCCAACCGGCGCACGGTCGAGTGCAGGCCGTCGGCCCCCACGACCAGGTCGAAGCGTCGAGGCTCGGCGCGCTCGAAGCAGCTGAAGGCGCCGTCCTCGTCCGCGCCCTGGTCGAGCGCGGTGACGGTGTCCCCGTAGACCAACTCGACGCCCTCCGCCGCCGCCCGCTCGTGCAGCACGCGGACGAGATCCTCGCGCAGCAGCTCGATGTCCGCGCTGTCGAGTCGCCCGCTGCTGAAGGTGCTCTCGGTGGAGCGGTGGATCTCCCGGCCGTCGCCGTCCAGTACGGACATGCCCCGCATCCGGGTGCGGTGGGCGCGGACCTCCTCCAGCATCCCGAGCCGATCGACCACCTCCAGCGCGACCCCGCGGACGTCCACCGCCTGCCCGCCGCCGCGCAGCCCGTCGGCCCGCTCCACGACCGTGGGGGCGAAGCCTCGACGGCTCAGCGAGACGGCGAGCGCGAGGCCCGCGATGCCGCCGCCAGAGATGAGCACGGACTTCATTGACAGCTCCCTGCTGTTGGTGCGCCGATGGCGCTCGTACGGTGTACGCGCCCTGAATGTACGGCGTACGTGCAGGGCTGCCAAGGGCCGCTTTTCGGCTGCTGAGCTAGTGCAGTCGACGGATTCGAGGGAGTGTCGCTGGTAGGGTCTGAGCTAGTACAGCACCGGTCATCGCGGAAAGAGATCCGCATCACGTGAGGGAGCCGGCCGCATGGTCTCCACGCCCGAGCCCGTCCCGCCCTACCGGCGCATCGTCGACCAGATCACCCAGCGGATCACGGACGGCACGCTCGTACCGGGCGAGCGGGTGCCCTCGACGCGGCGGATCGCCCGGGAGTGGAACGTCGCGCTCGCCACGGCCACCAAGGCGCTCACCACCCTGCGACTGGAAGGCCTGGTCGAGACCCTGCCCCGGGTGGGCACGGTGGTGGCGGCCCGCCAGGCACCTCGGCGTCGTCCGAGCGCTCCTCCGGCAGAGGCTTCGCCGACCGCCGTTTCGGCGGCCTCGGGGGCGGCCGTCGAGCTGAGCCGGGAGACGATCGTCCGGGCCGCTCTGGAGATCGCCGACCGCGAGGGCCTCGCCGCGCTCTCCATGCGCAGCGTCGCTGCCCGACTGGGCGTGGCGGCGATGTCCCCGTACCGGTACGTGCCGAGCAAGGACGACCTGGTGCTGCTGATGGCGGACGCGGCTTTCGGCGAGGAGACGTACCCGGCCGAGCCGACGGGGGACTGGCGGGCACGCCTGGAACTCGGCGCGCACACCCTGTGGCGGATCTACCGCCGCCACCCGTGGCTCGCGCAGGTCGGCGCGCTCACCCGGCCGCTGATGCTGCCCGCGCTGATGGACCACGCCGAGTGGGCGCTCGCCGCGCTGGACGGCCTCGGTCTGGACGCCGCGACCATGCTCGACCTGCACGTCCTGCTCTACTGCTACGTCCAGGGCGTCGCCGTCCACCTGGAACGGGAGGCCCAGGCCGAGTCCGGAACCGGCCTGACCGAGGACCAGTGGATGGACCACCAGGGCCCGGCACTGGCGGCGCTGGTCGCGGGGGAGCGGCACCCGGTGTTCGCGCGGACCGTCGGGAGCGTCGGGGACGGCTACGACCTGGACCTGGACTCGCTGTTCGCGTTCGGGCTGGGGCCGATGCTCGACGGGGTCGGGGCGATGATCGAGGCGGTCCGGGCCCGGGCCGGGGGTCTCCGCGGGGGCGTCTTGCCGCGGGGCGGGGGCGGGGAGTAGGAAGGCGGCATGAGTGACAGCGCGACGGACGATGCGGTGGTGACCGAGGGCGCGGCGGTGTGTGACCTCGCGCCGGACGGTTCGGCGGAGGCCGCGCTGCGGCCCGACCCGGGGGCGACCGGGCCGCGGGCCGACTGTGTGCGGTGCGGGGAGCCGACCGAGCTGCCGGCCGATCAGCCGGGCAGCACCTTGTGCCCGGTGTGCGCCTGGCAGCAGGCGCAGCGGGTGGCGTGTTCGGGCTGACAGGCCGTTCCTAGGCGTCCTCCCGGGTGGCCAGGGCGAGGGTGGAGCCGTGGCGGCCCTTGCGGACCATGAGCTGGGCGGGGATGCGGCTACGCAGGTCGGCGACGTGGCTGACGATGCCGACCGCGCGGTCCCGCTCGCGCAGGCCGTCGAGGACGTCCATCACCTCCTCCAGGGACTGTTCGTCCAGGGTGCCGAAGCCCTCGTCGATGAACAGGGTGTCCAGCGGCATGCCGCCCGCCTCGTCGGTGACCACGTCGGCCAGGCCGAGGGCGAGGGAGAGCGAGGCGAAGAAGCTCTCGCCGCCGGAGAGGGTCGCGGTGTCCCGCTCGGTGCCCGTCCAGGCGTCGACCACCCGCAGGGCCAGGCCGGAGCGCTTGTTGCCGGTGCCCCGGTCGTCGCTGTGCACCAGGGTGTAGCGGCCGCCGGACATCCGGACCAGCCGGTCGCTGGCCGCCGCCGCGACCTGCTCCAGCCGGGCCGCCAGGACGTACGACTCCAGGCGCATCCGCAGCCGGTTCTCGGTGGAGGTGCCGGCGGCGAGCGCGGTGAGCCGGTTGATCCGCCCGTACCGCTCCAGCGCCGGGGCGAGGTCCCCGGCCAGTTCGGTCAGCTGCCGCCCGATCACGGCCAGCGCACCGCAGCGCTCGCGGGCGGCCGACCGGGCGGCGTGCGCCCGGCCGAGCCGGTCGGTGGCGGCGCCGAGCGCGGCAGCGGCGGCGGGCAGGTCGACCGGCGGACGGGCCGCGGCCTCGGCCAGTTCGGGCAGCGCGAGCTCGTGCTGCACGGCGGCCGACTCCGCGCGGTGCCGTGCAGAGTCGACCGCCATTCGTCGGCCGGTCCTGTACGGACCGCGCCCGGTGGGTGGGCGCTGTCTCCGGGGGCAACCCGGGGCGAGGACGAC
>NZ_JBSFJV010000024.1:0-95547 GCF_053598235.1 Kitasatospora sp. NPDC001159 | reverse complement strand
GTCGAGCTCGCGACTGAAGGCCCGGTAGCCCAGGCGTTCGTAGAGGGCGCGAGCGCGCGGGTTGCTCTCCTCGACGCCGAGTTCGGCGCGGGTCATCCGCGGCATCCGCTACGCCCAACCGCCGGTCGGACCGCTCCGCTTCGCCGCCCCCGCCCCGCCCGACCGCTGGGACGGCGTCCGCGAGGCCTACGAGTTCGGCCCCGGCGTCCCCCAGTCCGGCCCGCTGCCCGCCGAACCAGCCCGGGGCACCGACTGGCTCACGCTCAACGTCTGCACCCCCGACCCGGGCACGGCGGGGCTGCCGGTGCTGGTCTGGATCCACGGCGGCGGGTACATCTCCGGCACCTCGGGCGACCCGCTGTACGACCCCACCGAGCTGGCCCGGGCCGGGCTGGTCGTGGTGAGCGTCAGCTACCGGGTGGGCGCGGAGGGTTTCGCGCTGCTGGCGGGCGCCCCGGCCAACCGCGCCTTCCTGGACCAGATCGCGGCCCTGGAGTGGATCCAGCGCAACATCGCCGCGTTCGGCGGCGATCCCGACCGGGTGACCGTCGCCGGCCAGTCCGCCGGTGCCGGATCGGTCGCCGCGCTGCTGACCACGAGCCGGGCCGGCGGCCTGTTCCGCCGAGCCGTCGCCCACAGCGTCCCGGGCAACCTCTGCACCCCCGCGCTGGCCGCCGAAGTCACCGCCGCCCTGGCCGGACAACTCGGCACGGCCCCCACCGCCACCGCCCTGGCCGAGGTCGACCCCTGGCGTCTGGCCGCCGCGGTCACCGACCTCGGAACCGCGCTCCCGAGGCACCTCGCGCGCTGGGGACGGCTGGCGCAGAGCGGCATCGCCACCACCCCGGTGGTCGACGGCGAGCTGCTGCGCGAGGAGCCGTGGGCCGCCCTCGCCGCCGGACGGGCCGACGGGACCGAGCTGCTGGTCGGCCACACCCGCGACGAGTTCCGGCTGTTCAGCGTCCTCGCCGGGCGACACGGCAGTTTCACCGACGAGGAGGCCCGAACCGCCTTGGACCTGTTCGCCCCGCACCCGGCCGGCCCGGACGCCTACCGCACCGCCCACCCGGGGGCCGACGCCGGGGAACTGCTCGAAGCAGTCAGCTCCGACGCCCTCTTCCGGATGCCCTCGCTCCGCCTGGCCGAGGGCAATGCCGCGGCCGGCGGCAGCTCCTACCTCTTCGAGCTGGCCTTCCCCGCCCCCGCCATGGGCGGAGTGCTCGGCGCCTGCCACGGGCTGGACATCCCGCTGGCCTTCGGCACCCTGGACACCGCGATGGGCAGGCAGTTCCTCGGCGACCCGCCCGGCCCGGAGGCCGTTGAGGTCTCCTGCGCACTGCGACAGGCGTGGATCCGCTTCGTCTGCACCGGCGACCCCGGCTGGGCCGCCTACGAGCCGGAGCAGCAACCCACCCGGGTGTTCGACGTCCGCTCCGGGACCGTCCGCTACCCCGAGCAGTCCTCCCGGGCCATCTGGGCGGGGCACACCCCCACCGCCTTCGACCTCGTCTGAGGAGAACGGCGAGAACGGCGAGAACGGCGGGCTCAGCGGAGTCAGATCGCCAGATCCCGTCGCTCCAGCAGCCGGAACGCCGCCAGCAGCCCCAGCAGCCCCACCCCGAGCAGCACTCCCAGCGCCGCCCACGGCACCCCGCCGTGCGCGAGCACGTCGCCCGGCGCGTAGTAGTGGAACGGGCTGAGGTAGCGCAGTGGTTCGGCCGGGGACCAGGCCAGGGCGACGAAGTTGAGCGCGAAGCCGACCGCGCCGAGGGCGACGGCCGCGCCGATCACATGCGCCCGTCTCCGGCTGAGCGCGGACACCGCCAGCACCGGCCCGGTCAGGCAGAACGCGAAGGCGCAGCCCAGCAGTCCCGCGGTGAACACCCCGCCCTCCGGGACGGCGTCGCGCAACTTCGGGGAGAAGGCCACGCCGAGTGCGACGGTCAGCGTGGCGGCGGCGTTGAGCAGCACCGAGGCGGCGACCAGCGCCCCGGCCCGCTCGGCGAGCAGTCGGCGCCGGGAGACCGGACGGGTCATCAGCAGCTCGATGGTGCCGGACTCGACGTCGGCCGCAACGGCGGCGGCGCCGAGCGCGCCGATCGCGGTGAGCTGGAGCGCGATCCAGAACGGGTGGGTGAGCCCGGCGCCGAGCAGGCCCGGGTAACTGGCGATGGAGACATCGCCGTTGGAGCCGCTGAAGGCCTTGAACGCGCCGGGCGGGGTGCGGCGGGCGCCGAACAGCTCGGTGGGCGGGACGGTTCCGGCGATCACCACGATCAGGGTCTCGAAGACCACCATGCCGAGCAGCAGGCTGAGCAGCATCCGGCGCCGCCGGTGCAGGGCGAGCCAGACCAGGGGGAGGCGGCGGCTGACGGTGGCCGCGGTCATCGCGCCTCCTCCCCTTCGACGGCCTCCTGGTCGGTCGAGCGGTAGAGGTCGAGGAAGGCCTCGTCCAGGCCCGCCTCCTCCACGGTCAGGTCGGCGACCGGCAGTTCGGCCAGCAGGCTCCGTACGGCCGGGACCACCTCGTCGGGCGGCACCAGCAGCTCCACCCGTCGGCCGTCCCAGCGCGGCGACCAGCGTTCGGCGGCGCCGAGCGGACGGGCGCCCTGCCCGTCGGCGAAGACCAGGCGCACCCGTCGCGCCCGAGCCTGGCGCAGCTCGGCCACCGAGCGGACGGTCACCAGCCGGCCCAGGCGGACGATGGCGACCCGGCCGCAGGTCCGCTGCACCTCGGGCAGGACGTGGCTGGAGAGCAGTACGGTGCGGCCGGCCACGGTCTCCTCGGCGAGCAGTTCGAAGAAGGTCTCCTGGACCAGCGGGTCCAGCCCCTCACTGGGTTCGTCCAGCACCACCACGGCGGGCCGGTGCTGGAGCGACTGGACCAGCCCGAGCTTCTGCTTCATGCCGCGCGAGTACTCCCCCACCGGGCGGGCGAGGTCGGCCGGTGAGAGTTTCAGTCGTTCGCACAGCTCGCGTTGGCGGGGCACCGGGGCGCCCTGGAGGGCGGCGAGCAGGTCGAGGGTCTGCTGCCCGGTGAGTTCGGGGTAGAGGCGCAGCTCGCCGGGCAGGTAGCCGAGCGCGGGGGCGAGCCGTCGGTGGTCGGCCACCGGGTCCAGGCCGAGCACCCGCACCCGGCCGTCACTGGGGCTGAGCAGGCCGACCAGGCAGCGCAGGGTGGTGGTCTTGCCTGCGCCGTTGGGGCCGAGCAGGCCGAACACCTCACCGGCCCCGACCGTCACGTCCAGGTCCTCGATGCCGATCGTGGCACCGTACCGCTTGGTGAGCGCGGTCAGTTCGATCACTGGTGCGGTTGCGTTCCCCGGCATGCCCACCTCCTGTGGCCGGCTCCTCGGATGCGTGTGGGACATCCAAGCGCGGGCGCCCCGGGCGAGTCGAGAGACACGGCCGGAACTTGTGCCCGCCCTCCTCGCCGTTCCCCCGTTGCCGTCCCCTTGCCGCTCACCCCTTGCACACGCCCAGTGGCACCAGGCGGGCCACCTGCCGGGCCAGCCCCGCGGCCTCGGTGACGGCAGCCACCGCGTCCACGTCCTTGTACGCCTCGGGCGTCTCCTCGGCCAGCGCCCGCATCGAGGTGGGCCGCACCGCGATGCCGCGCGCCTCCAGGTCGCCCTTCAGCCGCTCGCCGCGCACCATCCGCAGCGCCTGGTGGCGGCTCCACACCCGCCCGGCGCCGTGGCAGGCGGAGCGGAAGGCCTCGTTGCCGGGCAGCCCGACCATGACGTACGAGGCGGTGCCCATCGTCCCCGGCACCAGCACCGGCTGCCCGGCCTCGGCCAGGTCGGCGGGCAGGTCGGGGTCGCCGGGCGGCAGGGCGCGGGTGGCGCCCTTGCGGTGGACGCACAGCTTCCGCGCCACCCCGTCCACCTCGTGGGTCTCCAGCTTGGCGAGGTTGTGCGACACGTCGTAGACCAGCTCCAGCCCGACCCCGAGCGCGGTGGCGAAGGCGCGGCGGGCGGCCTCGGAGAGCAGCTGGCGGTTGGCCCGCCCGTAGTTGGCGGCGGCGGTCATGGCGCCCAGGTAGGCGCGGCCGCGCGGGGAGTCGACCGGGGTGCAGGCCAGTTGGCGGTCCGGGAGCTCGATCCGGTAGCGGTGCAGCTCGCGGTCCATAGCGCGGACGTGGTCGGTGCAGATCTGGTGGCCCAGGCCGCGCGAACCGCAGTGGATCATGACGCAGACCTGGCCCGGCCGCAGCCCGAAGGCGGCCGCCGTCCGCGGGTCGTGCACCTTGTCGACGGCCTGCACCTCCAGGAAGTGGTTGGCCGAGCCGAGGCTGCCGACCTGCTGGAGCCCGCGTTCGACGGCCCGGGTGCTCACCTCGCCGGGGGCCGCGCCCGCCAGCACGCCGCGGTCCTCGCAGCGCGCCAGGTCGCGCGGCACGCCGTGGCCGTGCTCCACGGCGTAGCGGGCGCCGCCGAGCAGCAGCTCGTCCAGTTCCTCCGGCCCGGCGAGGTGCCACAGGCCGCCGCGGCCGAGCCCGCGCGGAACGGTGTGGTCCAGCAGGTCCATCAGGCGGCGGATCCGCTCGGCGCCGAGTTCGTCCCGGGAGACCCCGGCGGCGAGCAGCCGGACCCCGCAGGAGATGTCGAAGCCGACCCCGCCGGGCGAGACCACCCCGCCCTGCTCGACGTCGGTGGCGGCGACCCCGCCGATCGGGAAGCCGTAGCCCCAGTGCACATCGGGCATCGCGAAGGAGGCCCGGACGATCCCGGGCAGCGTCGCCACGTTGGCCACCTGCTCCAGCGCCTTGTCCCCGGCGGCCTGCGGCAGCAGCACGTCGGTCGCGAACACCACGCCCGGCACCCGCATCGGCGGGCGCTGCTCGATCCGCCAGCGGCAGCGGCCCGCCTCGGTCAGTACGATCTCCACCTCGCTCACCCCGCTCCCGCAGTGCGCGCCGTTCGCACAGCGCACGTCCTAGACGTCCACGGTGGCCGAGCAGGTCCAACCGTCCGGCCCGGCGCTCAGCTCCAGGCCGTGCAGCGAGACGGCCTTCGGCACGGCGCCGACCACCGCGGCGGTGGCGGCGTCGGCCATCCGGAACCGGACCTCGACGCTCCGGGCGCCGTCCAGGCCCCTGATCGGGCCGAAGGCGAGCGCGACCGGCAGTTCACCGTCGGCGTCCATCCGGTAGATGACCTCCTCCAGCACGCCCGCGAGCAGGTCCGGGTCGCTCACCGCGAGCACGATGCACCCGCGCTCGCCGACGATCCGCGCGCCGGACAGGTCCGCGAAGCTGCCCACGACGGCGAGCACCAGCTCGCCGATGCAGCCCTCGGCCGTCGGCGCCCAGGCCTCCACCCGCAGGTCCGCCGTGTGCGGCACGCTCCGGTGGCCGCGGCCGGACCGGCCCGCGGGCCCGTGTCCGTCCACGAGCGACGCCTCCCGCACCCGTTGCCGTCTTCCCTCCAGCGTCGTCCCAGGGGCCGTCCGGGGGCAAGTGCGGCCAGGTCCTGCCTTGCGGATCCCTGCCGGGTCCGCCAAGACCCACCGGACAGTCCCTAGTTCCCGACCGACGAGAGGTACGCGGCGGTCAGCTCGGGCGTGGCCAGCCAGGCGGCGTGGTCGCTCGGCTCGGCGGAGGTGTTGGCGAGCCGACGGGCGACCTGCTCGTGCTCGGCGGCGGCCGCGAAGACGCCCTGCAGGTGGTCCGGCACGGTCAGCATCGCTGCCGTGAACTCGACGGTGTGGCGGGCGTGTTGCTGCCAGAATCGCTCGGCGGTGCGGCACATCCAGTCCGCCGTGAACGGGGCGTCGCCGTGCTCGACGATCGCCCGCCGGTACGCCTCCGCCGCACGCGCCGCACCGTTGGCGCCCTGGCCGGTGATCGGGTCGTTGACCACCACGGCGTCGCCGAGGCCCAGCACATGGACGGCATCCACACCCGAGCCCAGCTCCGCCACCGGCCGGCGGACCGTCGGGGTCACCGCGCCGCAGAGCCCGGCCCGGGCGTCGGTCGGCTCCGCCTCCCGCCAGAGCTCCGCCTCCCAGGGCAGGTACTCGGCCAACAGCTCGCGGAGCCGGGCCAGTTGGACCTCGGGCGTCGGGCCGTCACCGAACGCGTCCAGCGGCCCGCCGGGCAGCGCCTCCCAGAGCAGGATGTCGCAGGGCCCGGAGAGCGTCAGGGCCGGCTGCAGGTACAGCTCGCCGAGGCCGGGCAGGGCGTGCATCCGCGCCCTGGGGCCGGCGGCCGGGTCGGGCGAGCCCACGCCGTGCGCGTACAGGCAGGAGAGGGATCGCTGCGGCCGGTCGAAGGGCGAGCGGACGGTGTGCCGCTCGAAGATCCCGGCCAGCTCTCCGCGACCGGCCGCGACCACGGTCAGCTCGTGCCCGTGGGCCAGCTCGTGCAGCCCGGCCCGGTCCAGCGAGCGGTACTCGACCCGGCCGCCGCGCTCCGCGAGCAGTTCCAGCCAGCGGGCCAGCTTGATCCGCTGGTCCACCGACTGGGCCGGCTCGTCCAGGGTCATGATGAACTCCAGCGCCCGGGTGGCCGGCGGCGCCGCGAGCACCGCCTCCACCGAGGAGACCGCCGGCGCCTCGCCCGCCCACAGGTCCAGCCCGGCGGCCGCCTCGATCCGCAGCGCCGGGCCGAACATCGCCTGGGTGGACAGCACCCGCCCGCCGCGCACCTGCTCCGGCGTGCGCTCGGCCACCAGCGTCACCCCGTACCCGTCGGCCACCAGCCCGAGCGCGAGCTGCAGGCCGCCCTGGCCCGCTCCGACGACGGCGATCCGACGCATGGGGGCCTCCCGAGGGTTCGCTGACGTGACGTCAGCGAACCCTAACCCAGCCGCCAGGCCTCCGGCAGGGTTCTGACGGCGGTTCCGACGGCGGTTCTAACCGAGCAGATGTGCGATGATCACCCGCACCACGGCATCGACCTGGTCCGCCACGTAGAAGTGCCCGCCCGGGAAGACCCGCAGGTCAAAGCCGCCGGTGGTGTGCCGCTCCCACTGGGCGACCTGCTCGACCGTCGCGTTGCCGTCGCTCTCCCCCACCAGGCCGACGATCGGCTGGGTGACGACGGCGTCCGGGGCGGCGCAGTAGGTCTCGATGGCGGTGTAGTCGGCCCGCAGCGCCGGGACGATCAGCTCGCGCAGCGCCGGGATGGTGAGGATCCGCTCGTCCGTCCCGCCGAGCCGGACGATCTCCTTGAGCATGCCGTCGTCCGACAGCTGGTGCATCCGGCTGTCCCGGGGCAGCGAGGGCGCGCGGCCCGCGGACACGAACAGCCGCTCGGGCCCCGCCAGACCGTCCCGGGCGAAGCACCGGGCCACCTCGAAGGCGACGGCCGCGCCCATGCTGTGCCCGAAGAAGGTGAGCGGCCGGTCCGCCCACTCCCGCAGCTCCCGGTAGGCCTGCTCGGCGAGCTCCGGCACCGAGTCGATCGGCGGTTCCGCGAAGCGGTTCTGCCGCCCCGGGTACTGGACGGCGAGCACGTCCGCGTACGGCGCGAGCGCGTTGGCGTGGTCCAGGTAGTAGCTGGCCGAGCCACCGGCGTGCGGGAAGATCACGACCCGGGCGGGTGCGGAGTCGGACGGGTTGAACCGGCGGAACCACGGGTTGTCGACGGCGGCGCTGCTGGGCATGCGGGGTGTGGCCTCTCTCCGTGACGGACTCTGCTCTTCCCAGTTTCGCAGTGCGCTCGCGGCGATGGGGGCGATTACGGTGTGTTACCCGGATCACGCCCTCAGGTCACACCCGTCCGTCACGCGCCCTCAGCCCCCTCCTCAGTCCTCCTCCGACTCGTCCACCAGGCCCGCCCAGGGGTCGACGGCCGGGTCGGGTTCGGTCACCCAGCCGGCCGCCAGGACCAGCCCGGAGAGGCGGTGGACGGCGAGGAACCCGAAGGGGCGGGCGAAGCTCACCCGGGCGAGCCGCTGAAGGTACGGCGGCGGCCGGTAGGCGCCCGCGGCGCTCCCGGCCGCCGCGCTCAGGGCGGTCACCGAGGAGGCCCGGAACCCGCGCCGGCCGAAGGTCGCGGTGGCCCGCTGGCGGGCGCTGTTCCGTCGGTCTCCCGCACCGCCCAGGCGTCCAGCCGCTTGCGGTCCTGCTCGGCATCGCCGGTCAGCCGCCCGTGCACGTCCGCCGGCAGCCCCGCCCGCCACTCCGGGCGCAGCCGCAGCCGGTCGTTCGTCCAGAGCCCCAGCGCCGTCCGAACCGCCGGGATCCCCCGCAGCAGGCCCAACATCTCACGGGCGCGCTCCGCGGCGACCACCGACGGCAACCCGAGCGCCTCCACCAACTCGCCCTGAACGGGGACGCTCCCGGCCGGTGCCAGCAACCCGAGCAGCGGCCACACCCCGGCCGGCATCAGCACCGTCCCGCCCTGCGGGTCGAGCTGCTCCAGCCAACGCTCTCCCAACCCGTTGGCTGCCCGTACGACCTCGGCCCTGCTCATGCGCTCCCCCGTGCTCGGCCCTTCAGCGCACCGAGCGTAGGGCCGAGCGACTACGCGCGGCGAACGGATTTCCCGCTCACGCCTGACGACGGGCCAGATATTCCACGCGGGTCAGTTCGTGGACCCGCACGACGCGGCCGTTACCCGGGACGGTCGTCTCGCGTTCGGGCCGCAAGCCGAGCTTGGCCATGACACGCTCGGAGGCGGAGTTGCCAGCCTGGGCGATGCTGATGATCCGCTCCAGGTCGCGCCCCTCGAACGCGAACCGCAGCACCGCCGTCGCCGCCTCGGTGGCGATGCCCCGACCCCAGAACGGTCGGCCGAGCCGCCAGCCGATCTCGACGGCGGGCAGCACCTCGGGCAGGAAGGACGGAACGGCCAAGCCCGTGAACCCGACGAGTTCACCGGTCGCCCGCAGCTCCACCGCGAACAGGCCGAAGCCCTCGATGTCCCAGCCCTTCTCAATCCGCTCGATCGCCAGCCGCGTCTCCTCCAGGGTGAGGACCCTCCCGTCGCGGATCCACCGCATCACCTCGGGGTCCGCATTCACCGCGGCCATCGCCGGCACATCGCTCTCGCGCCAACGACGCAGGACCAGACGGGAGGTATCGATCGTCACCATCCATCCATCCTCCCCTTCCGCCACCGCGATTCAACGCGATCGAGCCAGGAATCCCGTGGCTTTAGCCATCAGGAGGAACGGCTTCCCTGAGCTGGGCGGCGCGGAGCGCCGCCGCGTCGCTCCGAGTCGCCCAGCTCAGTCGGGACGCTTCCGGTCCTCGATGTATTCCTTGGTGATCGACAGCGGGGCAGCGCCGCAGGATGCGGCGAAACAGGCAGGGGACCGGAAGTGGTCTCCCCACAGGTACTTGCGGATGTGGTCGTCGTACTCCTGGCGGAGCCTGGGGGCAGAGACGCCCTTGAGGCTGCCGGCCGCGCTCGCCGTTGAACTCGCGCAGCTCGGCGCGGAAGTGGGCGCACACGTCCCGCGCGGCCGGTTGGGCGCTACCTGCAAGCTCGGCCGTCCACGGCCGAGAAGCCGACGCCCTCTGGACTCCGCGCCCGCAGCCAACCTCAACGCGCGGCACCGAACCGAACCGCCTCCGCCCGCGAACGGGAGACCCCATCAAGCAGCAGCACCGACACCGCCTCCGGCGTCGGCATCGACCCGCCCACTGCAAACGCCGCCAACAGCCGCTCCAGCCCCCGACGGTGCCGGGCGAACACCCGGGCCGAGGCATGCCGCCCACGCGCCCGCTGCCCATCAAGCGCGGCGTCCGCGCCGACATCCAACAACACCAGATGCAGCTCACGCCCCTGCCGCTCGGCCTCCCGCGCGAGCCACCGCCGCATCCACGCCCGGCTGCCGCAGTCATGCACCAACATCGGCCCACCCCGCCGCACCGACCTGCGCAACAACCGGAAGTGCTCCACCCGCGCCCACGGACGGTACACCCCGTACGGCAGCCACCCCGGCATCACCGCCTCACAAGCCTCGTGCACCGCCCGCGGATCCACCGCCCGCACCACACCCCCTCCCCCGCACCAGCGCCGCAGCAACGTACTCTTCCCAGCCCCCGGCAGCCCGGACACCACCACCACAGCATCAGTCGGATACGCCACCACGAAGCCCGCCCCACCAGCTCCCCGCAGGTCCACCACCCCCCGCGGCGCCACCATCACATCCACCTCGCCGCCCACCACTCCCCGTTCGCATCCGACCGGGAACCCTAACAACACCCTCTGCCCGCCCGTCACGCCCGATCTGCGGTCCCCGTGGCGCCGCGGCCGCCACGGATGACCGAAGAACTCGGCGCGTGGATCGTGAACGGGATCGTGACGGGCGGGGCGAACGAGTGGCTGAGCCGCGTGAGTTCGGTCATCTCCGGGCAGGTCGCGGTGAGGGTCCCGAATCGCCGCTCGACGCGGACGGCAACGCGCACCCGCCGCCGTCATTCACAAGATCGCCATCGCGATCTGGCACGTCCTGCACGACAAGGCCGGATACCGCGGTCTCGGCACCGACCACGTCACCCGGCGCGACCCCGAACGCGCCACGCGCCGCGGTCAGCGTCAGTCCAGTCCCGGGTAGTAGCCCCGTTGGTACGGCGACAGCCCCGAAGACGGTCAACTGGCCCCCGCCGCGGCGGATCTGGCAGACCTGTTCCCTGCGGCATTCGGTGCAGTTGGTCCGTCCACGGGGCTCGCTGGGCACCCACCCACGGCCACCGCATCCGCGGCACCACCCGAGGCCTCCGCACTCGTAGCAGAGTACGTAACCGGGCGTGACAGTCTCCGGCGTCCGCACCGGATCCGGCCACTGGAACGGTTCCGGCGGGTGAAGCGCCAGCGCCGGCGTCTGCCCGCTGAACATCACGGCGGACGTGTGGTCGCCCGTCCGGATGCGGATGCCATTGCCGTCACGGCGGGCGACGACCACGCTGCAGCGCTTCCCGCCGTCGTATTCCTGCGACGTCGTGACGCCCCAACCGGCCGAACCGAGGAGGACGGCCGCACGGGAGGCGGTCTCGGCAGCGGTGACGGTCACGGGACGTTCGCCGCGGAACACGGCCGAATAGTCCTGCGCGCGCACGCCGCCGAGCTGGGCAACGCAGCGGCTCGTGCCAGTCGGCGACCGACGGCTCGTCGAGGAACAGCCGGCTGAGGTCGGCGCCAGGGGTCAGGTCAGTGATCAGGTCGACCAGTTGCCCACGCAGGGACCGGCCCAGCCGGTCCAGCTCGCCCCGCGCTCCTGAAGTCTCAGCCACGACAGCCCCTTGGTGCCGGAACGCATCACGGGGCCCGGCGCCCGGGCCCCTTCCGGGTCTTCGCCCCGAGCGAAATCACCCTGCTCACGCTGCGCTCGGGCGGCACGTCGCCGGCCGCGTGACGCACCGGAGCCGTCGGAAGAGTCGGCTGGCGCGTCTCGTCAGGCGACGGGCGATGGATGGCGTCCCGTCAGTCGATGGTGAGCACCAACTTCCCCGTGACCCTTCCGGTTTCGCCGAGCTCGTGGGCCTTGGCGGCGTCCGCCAGCGGGAAGACGGCGTCGACATGGACCTTCAGCCTGCCGGTCTCGACCAGCTCCGTGATGGCCAACAGCGCCCTCCGGTCGGGCTCGACCAGCATGAAGCCCGAACGGATGGAGCGCGCGGCCGCGGCCGCGGCGAGCGCCTCGGTCTCGCGGGCCGGGAGGGTGATCAACGTGCCGCCGTTCCGCAGGACCGACAGCGAGCGTTCCTGGTAGGCCCCGGCGATCGGGTCGATCACCACGTCCACCTCGGAGACCACCGACGCGAAGTCGACATCCCGGTAGTCGATCACCTCGTCCGCGCCCAGGCCCCGTACGAATTCGTGCTTGCCCGCGCTGGCCGTGCCGATGACGTGCGCGCCGTACGCCTTGGCGATCTGAACCGCCAGGTGCCCGACGCCTCCTGCCGCCGCGTGCACCAGGACTCGCTGCCCCTCCCGCAGGGCCGCCGTGTCCACCAGGGCCTGCCAGGCCGTCAGCGCGGCCAGCGGCAGGGCCGCCGCCTGTACGTGGTCGAGTCCGGCCGGCTTGGGGGCGAAGTGGCGTGCCGGAGCGGCCACGTACTGGGCGTAGCCGCCGACCATCCGCGGGAAGCCCGGCATTCCGTACACCTCGTCGCCCGGCCGGAAGATCGTCACACCGCGGCTGACCGCCTCCACCACGCCCGAGACGTCCCACCCCACGATGCCGTCCCCGGGGACGTACAGGGCGCCGACCGCCCGGGTCTTCCAGTCCACCGGGTTGACGCCGGCCGCGTGCACCCGGACCAGGATCTCCGTCGGACCGGGTACCGGCCGCTCCCGTTCCACGACCTTCAGGACCTCCGGCCCGCCCGGCTCTTCGAAGGCCACGGCCAGCATCTTCTCCGCCATCCTGAATCACTTCCCGTCTCGTTCGCGGTTGATCAGCGCTTGCTCCAGCCTGACGCCGCCGATCAACCGAAACCAGTGGCCAGATTGCCAATAAGTGAGAGAATCTGGCCATGCAACAGGCCAGGCACCGCGTCGTCATCCTCGCCCTCCCCGGCGTCATGCCCTACGAACTCGGCATCCCCGCAAAGGCCTTCGGTCTCGCCTACGGCCCGGACGGGAGCCGGCTCTACGAGGTGCTCACCTGCACCCCGGACGGCCGGCCGGTGCAGACCAGCAATGACTTCTCGATCGCCGTCGAGCACGACGCGAGCGTGATCGCCACTGCCGACACCCTGATCGTGGCGCCCATCAACGACCCGATCGGCAGCAGCGACCCGCTCGCGGAACCGGTCGCCGCCGCTCTGGCCCAGCTCAGGCCCGGGACCCGCCTGGTGTCGATCTGTACGGCCTCCTTCGTCCTCGCCGCCACCGGACTGCTCGACGGCCGGCCCGCCACCACGCACTGGTGGTACACCGAGCGCTTCCGCAAGCTGTACCCGCGGACCCCGCTCGACCCCGATGTGCTCTACGTGGACGACGACGACGTGCTCACCTCGGCCGGCGCCGCCGCCGGGATGGACCTCTGTCTGCACCTGATCCGCCGCGACCACGGCAGCGAGATCGCCAACCAGGTCGCCCGCATGTGCGTCGTTCCGCCATGGCGCGAGGGCGGACAGGCGCAGTACATCGCCCGCCCCGTCCCCGATGCGACCGGCAGCGACACCGCCCGGGCCCGCGAGTGGGCCCTCCGACAACTGCACCAACCCATCCAGCTGGCCCAGTTGGCCACCCAGGCGGGCATGAGCGTGCGCACCTTCAGCCGTCGTTTCCTCGCCGAGACCGGCCAGACCCCCGGCCAGTGGCTCACCACCCAGCGGCTCGAACTCGCCCGCAGGCTACTGGAGTCCAGCGACCTGCCGGTGGACCAGGTCGCCGAGCACGCCGGGTTCGGCAGCGCCTCCTCCCTGCGTCAGCACCTGGCCGCTGCGATCGGCGTCTCACCTGCCGCGTACCGCCGCACCTTCCAGGGCCGGAACCACGACCCGACCGGCCCTCAGCCAGTCAGCCCCACCGGCTGACCCCGGCGACGGCGATACCGGAGGAGTCCCACCGCCTCCGCGGCACGAGCGCGTGTTCACCGTTTTGACGAAGCCGACGAGCGGAAGTCCTGGCAGCGGCCGTTCGTCCTGCTGGTCGTCGCCCTGGTGTGATCCCCCCGCTACCGCCGCAACCCCCGCTACCGCCGCGACCGCCGCGACCGTGGCGCACTCGCGGCGCCGGCACCACTAGGCTGACGCTCCGTCAGACAGGGAGGGTGGGCATGACAGAGGCAGGTCCGACGTACACCGGGCTGGTGCTGGACGGACTGGCGCGGGACCCGGGGCGGGTGGCGCTGCGACGCGGGGACGAGGCGCTGACCGGCCAGGACTGTCTGGACGCGGTGTTCCGGATGGCCCGTGCGCTGGAGCGGGCGGGGTTGGGGCGCGGGGACGGAGTGACGGTGCTGGCCGGGAACCGGCCGGAGGCGCTGTTGGTGCGGCTGGCGGCGAACCTGATCGGGTGCCGGGTGGCGATGCCGCATCCGGAGAGTCCGGTTCCCGAGCTGGTGGCGCTGGCCGAGTTCGTCGAGACGACGGCGCTCGTGTTCGATCCGTCGGCCTGCTCCGCCGCGGCCGACGCGATCGCGCGAGCGCTTCCGTCCGCCGGCCTCTTCGCCCTCGGCCCGACGGCACTCGGCGCGGACCTGCTGGAGCTCGCCGCGGCCTGTTCCCCCGCACCCTCGCAGCCGCGGTACGAGCCCGAGGACGTGATGGCCGTGCGGTTCACCAGCGGCACCACCGGACGGCCGAAGGGCGTGCTGCGCCTCTTCGCGCGCCCGCCGCGGCCCGCGCTGCTGTCCGGGGCGTCGTTCCTGCTCTGCACGCCGCTGTGCCACGGCGGCGGTACGACGGCGGACTTCGCCCTGGCGGCGGGCGGCACGGTGGTGCTGCAGGAGGGCTTCGACGCCGGCGAGGTGCTGACGGCGATCGAGCGGCACCGGGTGTCGCGGGTGTACCTGCCGCCGCATCTGCTCTACGCGCTGCTGGACCACCCGCTGCTGGCCACGACCGACACCGGCAGTCTGCGCCGGGTCGGCTACACCGGCTGTACCCCCTCGCCGCGCCGGCTGGCGGAGGCGACCCGGCGGCTGGGGCGGGTACTGCACCAGACCTACAGCCTGACGGAGTGCGGTCCGGTCTCCCGGCTGAGCCCGGACGAGCACCTGGCGCCGCGGCTGCTGATCACCGCCGGGCGTCCGTACCCGGACACCGAGGTGCGCATCCTGGACGAGGAGGGCACACCGCTTCCGCCCGGCCGGACCGGGGAGATCTGTGTGCGCACCCCGACCGCGATGGCCGGCTACTGGCGCGACCCTGAGCTGACCGAGCGGGTGCTGCGGGACGGCTGGCTGCACACCGGTGACCTGGGCGGTCTGGACGCGGCCGGTTTTCTGACGGTGGCCGGGCGGCGGGACCCGATGGCGATCGTCGAGGGGCACAACGTGTTCCCCCTTGCGGTCGAGGAACCCCTGCGGATGCACCCGGACGTCCGCGAGGCGGTGATGTTCGCGACCACCGACCCGGACCGTCTGGAGCGGGTGAACGCCGCGGTGGCCCTCGCCCCGGGCGCGCGGGTGACGGCGGAGCAGCTGCGCCGCTGGGTGGGCGAACGCGGGGACCCCCGGTGCACTCCGGACGCGGTTCTGCTCCTCCCCGCGATCCCGCTGAACAGCCTGGGCAAGCCAGACCTGCCCGCGCTGCGCGCCCTGGTGGACGAGCGGGCCGGACGGCCCGTCACCGCCGCAGGGGCGCGCGAGGGGGTGTGACGCGCCCCGTCAACGCTTCGAGCGCCCGCGCAGGCGACCTCTCGCGCGGCGGTCGGCGGGAAGAACCGACCGTGGGCACTCGACCGTGCGGGCCGAACTGCCGAATCACCTCGGCGGCGTTCCCTCGCACCGTCACCAGGAGGCACTACCTTGACCTGGCTACGCGTCCTCACCGCACTGGGCATCCTCGCCGTGGCGGCCACCGCCTTGCTCGTCTTCGCCCGCTGCACCGCCACCTCCCGGGGGGAGCGCGACGCCGAGGCCGCGCCGCCCGACCTCCGGAGGCACGCCGAGGGCAGCGGCCTCTTCCAGCGGATGAGCGGCGACGGCTGAGGCCGTGTCAGTGCCCGGCCAGATCGTCCGGCCGGACCTCGATGTGGTCGGCCGCGAGGTCCACCGCCACCCGGTGCTCCATTCCGAGCGCCTCCAGGAACTTGACCGGCAGCTGCACCCGACCGGTGCGGTCCAGCATCACGTACTCGCGTTCGTTGATCGACTCCTCGCCGTGCTCGTCCGTCACGGTGCGGCGCAGCACCTCGCTGCTGGTCCGCCCGTCCCTGATGGCGACCGTGCGGCGCACCTCCCCCGCGACCATCGGGTCGTGGGTGACGATGACCACGGTGGCGCCGAGTTCCCGGTTGACGGTGCGGAAGGCCTCGAAGATCACCGCGCCGGTCTCGGAGTCCAGCTCACCGGTCGGCTCGTCGGCGAGCAGCACCGGCGGGTTGTTGGCCATCGCCACCGCGATCGCGACCCGCTGCTGCTGGCCGCCGGACAGCTCGTTGGGCCGTCGGTGGGCGAGGTCGCCGATCTCCAGGGCCTCCATCAGCTCGGCCACCCGCGCGGTCCGTTGCTTCGTTCCCCCGGCCCCGGACCGGCGGCCGCGCAGCTGCATCGGCAGGGCGATGTTCTCGGCGGCGGTCAGGAACGGCAGCAGGTTGCGGGCGGTCTGCTGCCAGATGAAGCCGACCACCTCGCGCCGGTAGCGCAGCCGCTCCTTGGTCGACATCTCCAGCAGGTCGCAGCCCGCCACGGTGGCGGTGCCAGCGGTCGGCACGTCCAGTCCGGCGAGGATGGTGAGCAGGGTGGACTTGCCGCTGCCGGAGGCGCCGACCAGGGCCACCAGGTCGCCCTGCCGGATGGTCAGCTCCAGGCCCTGCAACGCCTGGACCTCGATCCCCTCGGCGCTGAAGATCCGCACCAGCCGGTCGCAGACGATGGCCGCCCCTTCGCCGTACGCCTTGGGCGAGGCGGCGGCGAGGGCCCGCTTCCGGAGCTCCTGCAGGCTGGGGGCCTCGGCGGCCGGCCGCTCCTGGGGGGTGCTCTTCACGGCTGGTCTCCTGTCTCGACGGTCTGGTTGGTCTGTCCGGTACCGGCGGTCCGGCTCGTCCGGACGCTCCGGCAGGTACCGGTGGTCCCCACTGCGGCGGCCCGTGCCACCGGTCGCGGTGTCACGACTGCTCCCCCGCCCGCAGTTCGGTGGCGATCTGGCGCCGGCCTGCGACCAGCGTCTCCAGCACCACCCCGAGGCCGACCAGCAGGGCCAGGCCCGCGGTGGGGAGCAGCACCGGCATCAGCACGGGGGTGATGACCTCCCCGACCCTGGCGCCGACCAGCGTCGAGATGTCGAAGGCGCCGCCCAGCAGGGCGACTGCCGCGACCGCGACCAGGCCGCCGCCGACGGCCGCCGTGAAGGTCTGCGGCAGCGCCTCCGTGACGATCAGCGCCAGCCCCTGGCGAGGCCGCAGGCCCATGGTGCGCAGCCGGGCGAGCAGCGCCGTGCGGTCGGGCGCGGCCCGGAACAGCGTCAGCAGCACGGCGAGCAGGGCGAATCCGGCCCCGGCGGCCGCCGCGTACCAGAACAGGCGCCCGGCGGCGTGCTGCAGCGGGTCGTCGGCGAGCACGGCGGCGGTCTCCCGGCTGCTGTGCACCGTGTAGCCCGCGGGCAGGCCGTGGGTGGCCTTGCCGACGGCCGCGGCGTCGTCCGCGATCAGCTTGGCCAGACCGACCGGCTGGGCCCCGCCGTTCTCCCGCAGGGCCGTCCTGACCCCTTCGGGGTCGACATCGCCGACGGCGAACCACTTGTTCACCCGCTTGGCGTCCGGCAGTCGATCCCAGGCGGGGCCGGCGGGAACGACGACGAACGGCTTGCCCGGGTCCGGCAGCGCGGGGGTGGCGCCGACGGTCCCGGCTACGGTGAGGCGCAGGTCATTGCCGTTGGGCGTGCGCACCTGGGACGACCCTGCGGCCAGGCGTTTGGCCAGGTCGCGACTGACCAGGGCGGGCACCGGGGTGTCCCGGCCGCCGGACGTCCCGGCCAGCTTCGCCGGATCGAACTCGCCGACCCCGAGGGTCCGGGCGATCTCGGCGTACGCCGCCGGATCGACCACCATCACCAGGTAGGCCTCCGTGTAGTTCTGGTCGGCGTCGACGATGCGGGTCTTGGGCTCGACCCAGACCGCGGTCGAGGCCCGGACGCCCGGCAGCTCGCCGGCGGCCTTGGTGAACGACTCGGTCAGGGTGGCGTAGCCCGGGAGGGAGACGCCGATGTCCCCGCCCGTGGCGATCCGCGCGGCCCGGGTCCGCACGTGATCGACGGTGTCGAGCACGGTGGCGCCGAAGCCGGTCGCGGTGACGGCGATCAGCAGGGCGAGCAGCGGCAGCGCGGAGGGCTTGCGGCGTCCCGAGCTGTCGCGGGCGGCCCGGGCCAGGCCGAGGAAGCCGATCAGGCCACGGCCCCGGCCGGCGAGGGCGGCCAGCCAGCCGACCACCACCGGCTCGATCCGGGCCAGCAACAACCCGCCGGTGACGGCGAGCAGGAGCGGGGCGGCGACCAGCAGCGGGTCCAGCCCGGCGCCGGTGCCGACGCCCCGGCGCCGGACCTCCGCCACGGCCGCTACGGTGACCGCCAGGACGGCGAGT
This sequence comes from Kitasatospora sp. NPDC001159, assembly GCF_053598235.1. Classification (NCBI taxonomy): domain Bacteria; kingdom Bacillati; phylum Actinomycetota; class Actinomycetes; order Kitasatosporales; family Streptomycetaceae; genus Kitasatospora; species Kitasatospora sp. NPDC001159. Next base: position 77,395 of record NZ_JBSFJV010000024.1, on the reverse strand, counting down.
TCGCCGACCAGTCGGCGTCGGCCGCCGGCCGCCCGCCCGCGCGCCCACAGCAGGGCCGCGCGGGCCGGGAAGGCCAGCAGGGCGATCAGCGTCGCGACCAGGGCCGCCAGCACCGAACGGTCCCACCGGGGGGCGGGCAGCAGCATCAGGGCGAGGGCCGTTCCGAGTACGGCGGCCGGCAGGACGGTGACCGCACCCTCGCCGATCAGCCGTCGCAGCACCCCGGCAAGGGAACCGCCGCGGGCCCGGAGCAACCTGATCTCGGCGGTGCGCCGGTCGGTGGTGAGGGCGGCGGACAGGAACAGCACCACGGTGGCGACGCCCGCCACGCCGGCCGGACCGATCGCGCTGAGCGGCAGCGAAGCCTGGTAGCGCTCGTCCGCCCGGGTGAGGATGTCCGGCAGGTTCGAGCTGGTGTGCAGGTCGGCGCGCCCGGTCGAGCCGGCCAGCGCGGTGGCGTCGCGCCCGGTCAGGATGGAGCTGATGACGCTGCGGGTGCGGTCGAGCTGGTCGGCGTGCAGCGAGGCGGGGTCGACGGGCAGTCGCCAGAAGTTCTCGCCGCCCAAGCCCCAGCGGGCCATCGCGGGCAGGCTGCCGCCGTCGACGAATCCGCTGGTCATCCAGTGCTCGTGCTCGGGGGTGGCGTTCACGCAGGCGCGGGCCGGGCAGCCGAGGTTGTCCCAGAACGGATCCAGCGGGTCGTTGAGCTGGTAGAAGCCGACCACCACGGTGGTCCGCTTGGCGCCCGAGCCCTCGACGCCGTTGTCGATGACGTCACCGAGCTTGATGTGGATGGTCTCGGCGCCCTTCTTGCTGATCACGATCGGCAGCGGACCGCCGGCGTCGCCGGGGGTCGGCCAGGTGCCGTCGGTGAGGGTGGCCCGGGCTGCCAGATCGTGCAGGTAGAGCAGGCCGAGGACCGGGTCGGTCTTCTTTTCCGCGAAACGGACGTACTCCGGATTGCCCATGCCGCGGTCGCCCAGGGCGCGGGCGCCGTAGGCCTCGCCCGACCGGGCCAGCGTCAGCTCTCGGCCGACCGTCTCGATCAGGTTCTGCTGCACCCGGTCGAGCTTGACCGCTTCGTCGTCATCGAGGACCTTGGAGGTGGTCTGCAGGCTGGTCGAGTTGAGACCCTTCTGGCTGACGTAGTCCTGGAGCGCCGCGTCCGCGCCCCGGTCCGCGATGCGGGGGAAGGCCGCCGCCAGGAAGACGGTGACGAACGCGAGGGCCGCCATGAGCAGCGCGGCCAGCGGGTTCGCCCGCAGCCTGGTGCGGACCCAGCGCGCGGGGCGGTGGGCGGTGTCGGGGGTGGGCACACGGGTGCCGGCCTGGGTGGTCACATCTCCTCCACGTGGCGCAGCCGGTTGGCCACGTCTCGACGGCGGCGTCCGATGAGGAAGGCCGACAGCAGCGGGGCGACGGCGATCGCGGCCGCGAACAGCAGGGCCTGGCCGACGGGCAGCTCGATCAGGGCCTCGGGTATCGGTGGGCGGGCGGCGGGCGTCAGGACGACGAACGGAACGATCAGGTGGACGAGCAGGGCGCCGAGGGCGAGCCCGACGGTCCCGCCGAGTCCGACCAGCAGCGTCTGCTCGGCGGCGACGGTGCGGGCGACCTGCTTGCGCGGCGTGCCCAGGGCGAGCAGCAGCGCGGAGTCCCGGGCGCGCTCGTGGGCGGAGCCGGCCACGGCGGCGACGAAGCCGATCGCGGCGAGCAGGGCGGTGACGAGCGCGATGGCCATCAGCGCGTTCTGCGGGGCGGCGCCCACCGGGTCGCTCAGCATTCCTTCGGAGACCTCGTCGTAGAGCTGGACGTCCTGGGAGCCCGGGGCGGCCCGCAGGGCGGCGGCGGCCTCGGCCGGAGCACGGTCGCCCGGCCCGGTCGCGGGCAGCCACCACTCGGCGCGGCTGGGCAGGACCCGGCCCTGGGCCGCCAGCAGCCGCGCCACGGTGCCGAGGTCGACGACCAGTGCGTTGCGACCGGTCGCCGGCACGGCCTGGACCACCCCGCTGATCTTGACCTGGACGACGGCCCCGGCGAACGGCACCCGGAGGACATCGCCGACCGAGCCGCCGACGAGCTTCAGGTAGTCCTGGGTGGCGACGCCGGTCACGACGCTCGGCGCCTCCACGCCCGAGATGCCGAGGACGGCCCGCAGGGAGACCTTCGCTGAGGCATAGTCGACGGTGAACAGCCGCCCGGCGTCGGCCGGTTCGGGCCGTACGGTGACCGGCGGCGCGACCCCGCGCTGGAGTGCTGGCCCGTCGACCACGTCCCCCTTCCAGGAGAGGCCGGCCGGCACCGGAACGTCGGTTGCGGGCCCGTCCGCGCTGTCCGAGACGGCCAGCCGACCGACGGTCACCTCACCCACGACCCGGTCGCTGAAGGAGACGGTCGCCCCGACCAGGGTCAGCGGTGCGGCGACGGAGCCTATCGGGGCGTCGACCAGCGAGCTCAGCGGGGCCGAGGCGCGCTGCTCGCCGCTGACCGGGAGGTCGGCGAACGGCGCCTTGTGGACGTAACCGAAGCGGTCCCGCAGCAGCAGCGTTACCTCCGGCGGGGACGGGAGCGGCGGGTGCAGGCTGTTGTTGTCGAACACCTGCCGGATGGCCAGGTCGGCGTCGATCCGCAGCGGGCGGCCGGGCAGCGTGACGCCGGCCTTCGCGCCGGTCGGCGCCGGCTGGGCGAGCGTGCCGAACACCTTCGCCCGGTCGACCCCACCGAGCAGGTCGTCGCGGTACGGGACGCGGTCGGCGAGGGCGGCGGAATCCACCGCGAGCACCTGCCCGTTGCCGTTCGACAGCGCCTGGTCCTCGCGGTCCACCGGGATCAGCCGGTCGCCGCCGGGCAGTGCGCCGAAGTGGCCGCCCTGGCCCATCAGCGTGGTGTGCGAGGCGGAGATGCGCACACCGCCGGCCGTGTTGAAGGACGCCTGGTCGTACTGGGAGGCTGTCCAGGTGGCGTGCTGGCCGAGCGCGAGCACTCCGGTGGCCACGGCCATCACCAGCAGCAGCACGGGCCCGGTGGCCCGGGCGGGCTGACGAGCCAGCTGCCAGCCGACCATGGCCGGGCCGAGGCCGCGGCCCCGGGCGGCGACCCGGGCGCCCAGCCGGGCGACCAGGGGCAGCAGCCGCAGCACCACCAGGGTTCCCGCGCACAGCGCCAGGGTGGGGGTGGCGACCAGCAGCGGGTCGACACCGAGCCGGCCGGAGGAGTCGGTGGACAGTCCGCCGCCGTACTGGTCGAGTTGCTGGTAGGCGAGCACGGCCAGGGCGAGCAGCGCGAGGTCCCCGCCGTTGCGGGCGATGCCGGAGACCACCGCCTGGCGGCGGCCAGCCTTGCGGCGCAACGCGGCACCGGCGCCGCGCAGCAGGCTGGGCACGCTGGCCAGCGCGATGCACAGGAGGGTGCAGACCACGGCCACCGGCCAGAGCGTCCAACTCGGCCGGGTGTCCAGGGTGACCTGGTGGGAGCGGCCGAGGCCGGCCAGGACGCGGACCAGGAACGGGGTGAGCAGGGGTGCGAACACCGCGGCCGGAAGGGCGAGCAGCACCGACTCCAGGGCGGTGAAGCCGCCGAGCCGGGTACCGGAGGCGCCGCGGGCGGCGAGCAACTCGTTCTCCCGCTCCTGGCGGGCCGAGATCAATCGGACGACCAGCAGCAGGGCCGCGGTGGCGAGCACGGCCAGTTGGAGGGCGCCGATCAGCAGGGTGGACCGGGCGACCATCAGACTGGCGGACAACTCACTGATGACGTTCGGAAGTTCGGTCGTCGCAGTCAGTGACGAGGTCTTCCGCAGCTCCTCGGCCAGGCCCTGGGCGCGATCACCGATGGCCTCGGCGGCGTCCTGGTCGACACCCGCGAAGTCGGCGTCGAGCACCCAGCCGCGGCTGCTCTGCGGCAGGCCGCCCGCGGTGAAGACGCTCTGATCGACCATCATCGGGCCGAAGGTGGTGAAGCCGCCGACCTCGACCTCGTGCCCGCCGACCGGGTCGATTCGCCAGTACGGGTCGAACGGGTCGACGGCCCGGTAGGCGCCGGTGACCCGGACGGTCAGCGGTTTGCCGTCGAGCCGGTCGGCGAGCTGGACGTCGGCGGGCAGCGCCCGTTCGCTGAGGCCGAGCCGGGTCAGCATGGTCTGCGGCACGGCGGCCTGCGGGGCGGTGGACTGGACGGGCCCGGCGGCGACGCCCGGCCAGGCGCCGGCGACCAGCCGGGCCCGGCCGCGGTCGACGTCGGCGAGGACCGTCAGGTCGACCTTCGCCCCGGCGGACTGACCGCCCGACGCGGCATCACCGGCCGTGCCCGCTGCACCCGCCGTGCCCGCCGCGGCGCCGGCGACCGGCAGGCCGTAGGAGCGGCTGCGCAGGAGGCTGTCGGTGCGCACCGGCAGGTCGCCGAAGAACTTCCGCCGGTAGCCGGCGAGTGCCTCCTCGTCCTTCGTTCGCTGGTCCAGCCCGTGTTCGACGGTCACCACCACGGTGGTCCGGGCATGGCCGGGGCCTTGGAGCGCCTGCCGCAGACCGGCCTGGCCGACACCGCTGTTGAAGGTGACCAAGGCGGTCAGCACCGCCGTGGTGACCAGCACCGTCAGCAGGACGGCGGCAGCCAGCGGCAGTCGCCCGCGCAGTCTGCGCACGACGAAGCCGAACATCAAATTCCTCCCCCGGTTGCGTCCCCGGTCGCATCCCGGCCCCACCCATCAATCCGATCCGAGCACAGAACGGCCACAGACGGACACCCCACGGGCACACCGGCGCAGTGATCACCGGCAATCGGTCGCCGGATAGCGGACGATGCTGTCAGATTCGATCGGGGAACGGAAGGGACTTGCGCGAATCAAGTAAGTAATGAACAAATTCTCTGCATTGGCAGCACCCTCGCCGGGGAGGCCGTGCCAAAATGCCATGCACACTTCACAACTCCAGCTTCACCGCACTCCTTTGACCAGGACTTTCACTTTCTCGACTTTTCCGCTCGGGATCGTGAACCCGCGCAGCCATCGCACCCGTTGACCCGAGCAGAACCGGGTCGCCACGCCCACAGGGGGACGCCGAATGACGCAGCACCAGGCCGACACCGCAGCCGCCACGACCACCGCGCCGATGGTGGCCGTGACCGACCTCCGGCGCAGCTTCGGCACCGGTGAGCGGGCCGTCCACGCTCTGCGCGGCATCAGCTTCTCGATCGAGCGCGGTGAACTCACCGCACTCAAGGGCCGGTCCGGCTCCGGCAAGACCACGCTGCTCAACCTGGTCGGCGGCCTGGACGCGCCGACCGGCGGCGCCATCGCCCTGGACGGCATCGACCTCGCCGGACTGGACGAGGACGGCCGCCTCGCCCTGCGCTGCGAGCGGATCGGCTTCGTCTTCCAGTCCTTCGGGCTGATCCCGATGCTCACCGCCGCCGAGAACGTCGGCGTCCCGATGCGGCTGCGCAGGGTCCCGGCCGCCGAGCGCGAGGAGCGCGCGCACACCCTGCTGGCCCTGGTCGGCCTGGCCGACCACGCCAACCAGCGCCCCGGCGAACTCTCCGGCGGCCAGCAGCAGCGCGTCGCCATCGCCCGCGCGCTGGCCAACGACCCCGGTCTGATCATCGCCGACGAGCCCACCGGACAGCTGGACTCGGAGACCGGCCGCTCGATCATGGAGCTGCTGCGCGCGGTGGTCCGCAGCGAGGGCGTCACGGTGTTGGTCGCCACCCACGACCCGACGCTGATGGGGCTCGCCGACCGGGTAATCGAGCTCCGCGACGGGCGGATCGTCGAGGAGGAGGCGGCAGAGCAGGCGGCGTAGGGGCGGTCGGACCCGGGGGCGTCGGGCTCAGCTGCAGCACATCACAGGTCGCCGGTCAGGCCAGGGGCGGTCTGATCGACTGAGCGTGGTGGAACACCTCCTCCCCGTCCCAATAGGCCTTGGCCCGCTGCAGTCGCGGGTAGTTGCCCTTGTAGTAGAGCCTCGGGTAGGCCGGGTCCGGCTGGTCCACCGTGCCCAGGTCGACGTCCGGATAGTTGATGTAGGCGCCGTCCGTCGCGGTGTCGATCTCCGGGACGCCGCCGGTCTCCCGGTAGACGTCTCGGTACAGGCCGGACAGGTACGCCAGGTGGGCGGCGTCCTCGGCCGGATCGGTCCAGTAGGTCTGGTACTGCAGCTTCATGATGGAGTCACGCTGCGCCACGGCCGTTTCCTCGGGCCGACGGGCGTTGATCCGGCAGCCGTAGGAATCGATCTGCACCAGCGTCTTCTTGAGGTCCGCCCCCTCGACGTCCCTCGTCAGCCAGTCCCAGAAGACGGCGACCTGCCCCGGGCTGAACGGCTCCCGGTGGTAAGCCGATTTGTACTTGCCGCGCTGGTTGTCGCCCGACGGGTTGAGCGTCATGGTCGCCTGGAACCAGGGCATTTGCCGCCGCCTCTCCGGGTACGGCAGGAACAGCCCGCCGACGCTGTGGGTCTGGGCCACCGAGCGGGTCGCCATCCCCTGTTCGACGGCCGCGACGAACTCGTCCAGCGGCGCCGGGTCGTCGCCGTCCCACTGGCTGAACAGCACGACGTTCCCGTTGGACCGGTGGGTAAGTTTGAGGATCGCGAACAGCCCGTCGTAGACCGACTCCTGAGCGCCGCTGTGCTCGGCCAGGAAGGCCCCGAAGTTGCGCAGCAGCGTCTCGAAGTCACTCGGCCGCCCGACCAGTTCGTCCCAGGGCCAGGCGACGCTGCTGATCCAGACCCGCGGCGGCGGCTGCGGCGCGTCCGCGGTGAAGTGGTAGCGCAGTACCACCCCGAAGTTCCCACCCCCGCCACCGGTGTGGGCCCAGAAGAGGTCGTGCTCCGGCGAGTCCCGCACGTCCTCGCAGTGGGCCTTCGTCACCACGGCGTTGCCGCCCCGGACGGTGACCACGTCGACCTGGACGAGGTGGTCCACGGTGAGTCCGTGCCGCCGGGAGAGCACTCCGAAGCCGCCGCCGCAGATGTGTCCGCCCGCACCGACCGAATAGCAGGAGCCGGCGGGCAGGGTGACGGCGTACTCGCGGAACAGGGTGGTGTAGACGTCCCAGTTGGTGGCACCGCCCTCGACGCAGTACGTGGGTCGGCCGAACTTGTCGGTCGAGGCGGCCACGCCGCGCATCGTGCTGAGATCGAGGATCACGCCCCGGTCGTTGTCGACGAAGCCCTCGTAGCAGTGCCCTCCGCCGCGGACGGTCGGGCGCAGCCCGCGGTCCATCACCCGGTTCAGCTCGGCCACCGCGTCGGCCTCGTCACCCACCAGCCGGATGTAGGCGGGACTGCTGCGCCAGCGTTGGTTGAAGCCCTGGCTAAGCGTCCGGTAGCGGGGATCGCCGGGCAGGATCGACCGCCCGGAGAATTCGTGTCGCATGCTCTTCCCCCACTTTCTCACGTTCGAGAGAGTCTGGTGGGTCGCACGCTAACACGGGTATTCGACTTTGTGAATCCATCGACAAATAAGTGTGACAGTACGCCACATCCTGGAATTCATCGGCGGTCTGCCGCAGCCGCCATCCGGGTCTCGATTGTCAGTGGCGTCGACTACGGTCCACCACAACCCCACAGAATGCGTTCCACGGGAGGTTCGATGACGATCTTCTGCCGCGTTGTCCGCGCACTCCGGGGCCTCGGCCGGAGAAGACGGCCGTGGTGGCCGGCGGGGCCGACCACCACAGCCCCGGCCTCAACGGCCGGGCGTTCGAGAGGAGATCCCTCAGACCGCCGGGAAGATCTCGGCGTCCGGCTTCAGCAGCTGGCCCGGCTGCGGCGCGGCGCCGTCCACCAGGTAGCGGGTGACCAGCCCGTTCAGCGCCTTGCTGCGGCCAACGGCGCAGTGCTCGATCGAGTCGACGCTGACCAGCACGGCGTTGCCCAGCTCCTGCTGCATGCGCTGGGCGAACTTGTACTGGGTGGCCGGGTCGTAGAGGTTGCCGATCACCATGACGGTGTTGGAGGTCTTCTTGTTCCACGGGCCGCTGAAGCGCTCGGCGTCCCGGGCCGGGGCCGGCCAGCTCGCGCAGGCGGGGGCGTCGAAGGCCTGGTAGCGGCCGAAGGTCGGGGACTCCTGCTCCCAGGCCCGGGCGACGTTGGCGAACACCCGGTCGTTCGACGGGTAGGGCTTGTCCTGGCAGTTGACGCCCATGTAGGAGTCGTCGGCGGTGTACTCGGAGTCGGCCGGGGCCTCGCGCAGCGCGCGCGGGACGTTCACCGTGAGCTGGTTGGCCTCGTCGTCCGGGACGGTCGCCTTCGGGGCCAGCGGGGCGACCGCGGCCGGCTTCTGCATCACCTGGTAGGTGGCCTGCAGCGACTTCGCCAGCGGAGCCAGCTTGGCCTGCGAGTACAGGGCGCTGGCCACCTCGCTGGTGAAGCTGCTCAGGGTCACCTTGGAGCCGCTGGACAGCGTGATCGGGCTGGTCCGCAGGTGGTCGCGGAGCTCGTCGAACTTGGCGCGGGTGTCGCCGTCGCCGAAGGCGCAGCGCGGGGCGCCGGCAGTCTGGCAGCGCTTCAGGAACTCGTCCAGGGCCAGCTCGAAGCCGTCCGCCCGCTGGCGGTCGTACTCCAGGCCGTTGTGCAGGCGCAGGTTGGGGTCGACGTTTCCGTCGATGATGATCGCGCGCACCTTGTTCGGGTACATGTTCGCGTACGTCGAACCGATCAGGGTGCCGTACGAGAATCCGGCGAAGGTGAGCTGGGAGTCACCGACGGCGCGGCGCATCCGGTCGAGGTCGCGCACCACGTTGATGGTCGACATGTGCTCGATCAGCGGGCCGGCGTTCTTGCTGCAGGCGTCGGTGTAGTCCTGGTCCGCGTCCAGGGTATCGTCGATCTCGGCCTTGCTGACCGGCACGCCGACCATGCGGTTGTTGACCGCGTCGGCCTCTTCCTGGGTCTTGAAGCACTTGAGCGGGTTGCTCCGGGCCACACCGCGGGGGTCGAAGCCGACCAGGTCGAACTTGGACTGCACCTCGGCGCCGAAACGGGTGGTGGTCGCCCACATGTAGCCGCTGCCGCCCGGGCCGCCCGGGTTGAGGAACAGAGAGCCGATCCGCTTCGACGGGTCGCTCGCGCGCCGCCGCATCATGGCGATGCCGATCTTCTCGCCGGACGGGTTGTCGTAGTCCAGCGGCACGGGGTAGACGGCGCAGTCGTAGATGCCGGGGTCCGGCTTGCTCGGGTCCGGGTTGCACGGCTTCCAGTCGACAGGGTCGACCTTCGCCTCGGCGGCTGCGGCACCCGGCGCCTGGTCGAACGGCGCGGCGGACGCGGCGACGGCGGTACCGGTGACAAGGGCGAGCGCGCAGGTGACCGCTCCGGCCAACGTGGATATGCGGGACAAGGAACCTCCTCCGTACTGAAAGGGCGGCCCCAGACTGTCAGCCGGAGATCTCCGTGTGAAGACCTCGAAGCGGCAGAAATGTTCCCTACTTCACGTCATACATGGCCGGAACATTCTGTGAATGAACCAACTTGACGGTTGATTGACCTGATCGTGGTTCAATGCGCGACGGCTCTTCGCGCCAGCGGCCGGCGGCGGTAAGCCGGGCCGCGGGTCTCCGGCGTTGCCCGCGGCCCGGGGGGTCGACCGCTATTCAGCGATCGGCCGCGACAGGTTGTCCTCGGCAACGACCTGGTAGACCGCGTTCAGGCTCGGCGGGCCGACCAGGTCCTTGATCCGCTCGAAGCGACGCTCCTCGACCGGGGCGAGCTTCTCCATCCACGCCTGCATGGACTCCGGCCCATGGTCGCCCTCGATGAGCGCGATGGTGATGACCTCCCGCGAGTCCTCCAGCGCGGTGGCGGTGATCAACCGGGTGCGCGGGTCGTCCGGGAACACCTCGTCCGGGATCCAGGCCTTGCGGAACTCCCCGTACTCCACACCCTCGTTGAGCTTGCGCACCATGACGGCGACGAGCTGCATGACATCCTCCCCCAACGTGTTTCTTGCAGTGCAAGAATCCGACGTCGACTATTGTTTTCTTGCGCTGCAAGAGTTGTCAAGGCCCGCCCGGGACCACCCGCGGGGCCACCCGGGACTCAAAGGAGGAGCAGATGTCGGGCCGACGCACACGCCCCAGGACGGGCCTGACCCGCGAGAAGATCATCGATGCCGCCCTCGCCTACGTCGACGAGCACAGCCTCGCCGCCCTCTCCAACCGCAAGCTCGGCGCGGCGCTCGGCGTCGAGGGCATGACGCTCTACTACTACGTCCCCAGCAAGGCCGCCCTGTTGGACGGCATGGTCGAGCGCATGCTGGAACTCTCCGCCGGGGACCTCTTCGCCGAACCCAGCGGCCCCTGGACCAACGTGGTCCGGGACTTCGCCGTCGCGCTGCGCCGGATGCTGCTCGACCACCCGGCCATGCTCACCGTGATCGCCACCCGCCCAGTCGCCACCCCCGCCGCGCTCGCCCTGCTCGAACGCGGCGTCGCCGTGCTGCGCGCGGACGGCGTTCCACTGGCCGACGCGCTCAACGTGCTGAACTCCGTGGTCCGGTGGACCCTTGGACACACCCTGGGCGAGGTCGGCGAGACGCCCCACCACGAAGGCACCGAGCCGCAACGCGAGGAGTTCGCGGACCTGGACCGGGGCATCTACCCCCACCTGGCCCAGGCCTTCTCCACCGGCGAGGGCCTCGACTCCGAGCAGTGCTTCCACCGCACACTGCGCATCCTGCTCGCCGGCTACGCCGCCGAGTTGGAGCTCGTGCAGGAGGGCGGCTCGTGACCGGCTAGCCTCCGTTCGCGCCGCGCAGGGCGGCCGCCACCAGGTCCTGGATCTCGTCCGCCCCGGCCTCCCCGCCTCCCACCAGGCGGTCGAAGACCAGTCCGTCGACGCAGGCCAGCAGGGTGGCGGTGCGCCCGTCGGGGTCGGGGACGCCCCGACCGGCGAGGAAGGCGCGGACGACGGGCCGCCCCGCGTTCTCCCGCGGCACGAGGATCTCCCGCAGCTCGGGATCACGCACGCTCTCCACCGCGCAGGCGTACCGCGCCAGCGACCTCCGCCGACCCTCGCCGGTCAGCCGATGCCGCATCAACTCACAGATACCATCGGCCAGTTCACCCTCCGAGCGGATCACCACACGCTCCCCCATGGCCTGCAGCTCGCCTTGGTCCAGCTCAACCAACCGGCGCACCAGGGCGGCGAGCAGCGCCTGCCTGGTCCGCAGGTAGGCGGAGGCGGTGCCGACCGGCAGACCGGCCGCCGCATCGACCGCCCGGCGGGTCAGCCCCCGCACGCCCGCGTCCGCCAGCACACCGATCGCCGCGTCCGCCAGCACGGTCCGCCGATCCGGCCGCCCCGACCGACCGGCACCACCCTGCCCCTGCTCCACATCTCGCCGCATCCCCCCTTTCTACCGGCACCGGCCCGCGGGGCGCCCACCCGGGCGGCCGAGGGCCGCTGTGCACAGATCACCGAGCGGCCGCTCACCGGACGTCCCGGCAGACCCCGGACGAGCCCGGCAGCGCCGAAACAGCCCACCCCCGCCCGCCCGATGAGCCCGTAGCACGCTCCTTCTACGGCTGTAGAAGGCAGCGCGACGACACGGGAAGGACCGGGCATGAGCAGCAACAGCGCGGTGGTGATCGGGGGCGGGATCGGCGGATTGGCGACCGCGATCGGGCTCCGGCTAGCGGGGTGGGACGTGACCGTGGTCGAGCGGGCAGCCGTCCTGGACGATGCCGGGGCCGGGATCTCGCTCCACGCCAACGGCATGCGGGCGCTCGCGACCCTCGGGGTGGGCGAGGCCGTCGAGGCGGCCTCCCGTCGGCAGTACACCGGTGGGACGCGGACGCCGGACGGGCGTCGGCTCGCCGGGCTCACCCCGTCCGGCGCGATGGTCCGGACCGTCCTGAAGCACGCCGACTGGACGCCACCCCGGATCACTCCCCGTGCCGCCTAGGCACGATCCGTCGAACTCACTTGACCGGCGATCTGATTAGGCGCCATATTATTTCCATGACGCCGCACCACGGGGCCGAGCCGGCCTCCCCCACCCTCGACCAGGCCCGCCGCCAGATCGCCCGCTACGGCCTGACGGCCGACCCGCAGGCGATCCTGGTCGCGACCCGGCTGATGGCGGCGGGCGCCCGGCTCGGCCAGGCCGGCGAGGTGCACTTCGGCCGCTTCGGACTTTCCACCGGCCGCTACCGCCTGCTGTCCGACCTGGAGGACCACGGCGGCGAGAAGTCACCCTCCCAGCTCGCGGCCAGCCTCGGGGTGTCCCGGGCGACCGTGACCGGGCTGGTCGACGGCCTGGAGCGGGAGGGCCTGGTGGCCCGCCGCCCGTCCACCGAGGACGGCCGGGGCAATGTGGTGATCCTCACCGTACGCGGCGCCGACAAGCTGCGCGACCTCGCACCCGAGCACTTCGCCCGGATGCAGTCGCTGGTCAGCGACCTCTCCGTCGAGGAGCGGGCCACCTTCCTCGACCTGCTGGCGCGGGTCGTCGCGGGCATCGACGCCCTCACCGAGGACTGACCCAACCCACCCCGAAGGCGGGCCGAGGCGGCCCGCCCTCATTCGCCCAAACAGTTAGGCACCTAAGCATCAATACTTAGGCACCTAATCAAAACCGGGACATCAGAACCGCACAAGGAGGACCCATGAGCAAGAAGGCCCCCGGCGCACCCCCGCCCTTCGTCGTGTGGCGGGAGGTCCTGACCGCCTACGCCATGCCCGCCGTGACGGCCGGCCTCGGCGGAGCGGTCACCCGGCAGCCACAGCTGGTCGCCGCCGCGCTGACCACCATCGGCGGCACCTCCGCCGCCGTGGCCGCCGCCCTCGGCTCCGTACTGCGCCGCCGCCCCGCCCGCACCCGACCCGCCCGGACACCCCGCGCCCTCGCGGCCGCCGGGCTCGGCCTGGCGGCCGCGACGCTCGCCCTGGCCGTGGGCCTCGCCGCCGCGCACTGGCTCCCGCAGATCCCGCCACTCGCCGACAGCCCCTGGCCGCACCGATTGCCGGTCGACCTGCCGGTCTCCTCGGCGATCGCGGCCACGATCACCACCTGGCGCTGGCGCGGCAGCCGCCCCGCCCGGGAACCGCAGCACCGACTCCACTCCGCAGCCCGACCCGAAAGGCAGACGTCGTGATCGTCATCATGGGCGCCAGTGGCGCCACCGGCGGCGCCACCCTGCGCCGCCTCGCCGCCCTGGGCGCCCCGAGCCGTGCGCTCAGCCGCGACCCCGCCCGGCTGGCCGCCGAGCTCGACGACCGCACCCTCGCCCGCACCGAGACCCTCGCGGCCGACGCCGCCGACCCGGACTCGCTGCGGGCGGCCTTCCGCGGCGCGCACCAGCTGTTCCTCACCATGGCCAATGGCCCGCACCAGGTCCGGCACGAGCTGAACGCGGTCGGCGCGGCCGTCGCCGCCGGCGTGGAGCACATCGTCAAGGTCTCCGCGCCCGCCGCCGAGGCGGACTCCCCCGTCGCCGTCTCCCGCGGCCACCACCTGATCGAGGAGCGCCTGCGCTCCTGCGGCGTCCGCACCACGATCCTGCGGCCGTACGCCTTCATGCAGAAGCTGCTGCTCCTGGCCCCCGGCATCGCCGCCGCCGGGGTGGTGCACGGCGCGATGGGAGGGGCGCGGTGCAACTACGTGGACGCCCGGGACATCGGCGACCTCGCGGCCGAGGTCCTCACCCGCCCGGAGCTGGGCGGCGACACCTACCCGCTCACCGGCGGGCGGGCGTACAGCCACCCGGAGCTCACCGCCCTGCTGGGCGAACTGCTCGGCCGACCGGTCCGTTACCTCGACCTGGCCCCGGCCGAACTGCACGCCCACCTGACCGGCTGGGCCGGAATGCCGGACTGGCTGGCCACCCACGTGGTCGAGATCCAACAGCTGGCGGTGGTCCGCAAGGAGTCACCCGACGACACCTTCACCCGCCTGGTCGGGCGCGCCCCGCGCACCCTGGAGGCCTTCCTCGGCGAGCACCTGCACCGCTTCCGCTGAGCACCCGTCGGCGGGCCGGGCCCGAGGCCGAAACGCCGGCCCGCCACCCGAAGGGAGCAGCATTCGGTGTGGCATGGATCACCATCAGGAATTCATTCTGACGTTTTCGTCAATTCGACTGATGTCCCGTCACATTCGCTCCACAAGGCATCAGTTGTTGACTGATCATTCGTCAGATTCGGTCATTCCAAGTTGAGTTGAGCCGAGTTTCCACTCCTGCCGTGGCGGAATCCCGGGGCTACCATCGGTCGGGTTGTCCCCTCCGGCCCCGGGGTGGGGGCCACCCGGTCAGGCGGTGCTCCCACCGCCCCAAGGGCCGGGCATCGGTCGGAACGGGGCGAGGACGAGGAGCGCACGGCTGCCATGACCGCTGAACCGATCCACCCGGAGCAGTACGCCGAGCCACTGCGGGCCGAACCGGCGCGCGCGCTGTACCCCGGCCGCCCGGCAGCCGCCCCGCGCACCCTGGTGGACGTCCTGGACGCCACCGTGCGCGCCCACCCCGACGAGCCTGCCCTCGACGACGGTCGCACCGTGCTCAGCTACCGTGCCCTGGCCGTCGAGGTCGAGCAGCTGCGCCGCCGGCTGGCCGCCGCCGGGATCGGCCCCGGCGACCGGGTGGGCGTCCGGGTGCCCTCAGGCACCAACGACCTCTACGTCTCGGTCCTGGCCGTGCTCGCCGCCGGGGCCGCCTACGTCCCGGTGGACGCCGAGGACCCGGACGAGCGCGCCCAGCTGGTCTTCGGCGAGGCCCGGGTCGCCGCCGTGCTCGGCGCCGAGCGCGCCGTCAGCACCACCGTGACCCGCGCAGCCGTCAGCGGGCGCCGCCCCACCCCGGGCGACGACGCCTGGATCATCTTCACCTCCGGCTCGACGGGGAAACCCAAGGGCGTCGCCGTCACCCACCGCAACGCCGCCGCCTTCGTCGACGCCGAGGCCGCGCTGTTCCTCCAGGAGGAGCCGATCGGCCCCGGCGACCGGGTGATGGCCGGCCTGTCGGTCGCCTTCGACGCCTCCTGCGAGGAGATGTGGCTGGCCTGGCGCCACGGCGCCTGCCTGGTGCCCGTCCCCCGCTCGCAGGTGCGCAGCGGCGCCGACCTCGGGCCCTGGCTGGCCGAGCAGGAGATCACCGTGGTCTCCACCGTCCCCACCTTGGCCGCGCTCTGGCCCGCCGAGGCGCTCAACGAGGTCCGGCTGCTGATCTTCGGCGGCGAGGCCTGCCCGCCCGAGCTGGTGCAGCGCCTGGTCACCGAGGGCCGCGAGGTGTGGAACACCTACGGCCCGACCGAGGCCACGGTGGTCGCCTGCGCCGCGCTGCTGACCGGCGAGGGGCCGGTCCGGATCGGCCTGCCGCTGGACGGCTGGGACCTCGCCGTGGTGGACGAGGCCGGCATGCCGGTCGCCCCCGGCGGCACCGGGCAGCTGGTCGTCGGCGGGGTCGGCCTGGCCCGCTACCTCGACCCTGAGAAGGACGCCGAGAAGTACGCGCCGCTGTCCTCGATCGGCTGGGAGCGCGCCTACCGCAGCGGCGACCTGGTCCAGGCCGACCCGGCCGGCCTGCTGTTCCTCGGCCGTGCCGACGAGCAGATCAAGCTGGGCGGCCGCCGGATCGAGCTCGGCGAGGTGGACGCGGCGCTGCAGGCGTTGCCCGGCGTGGCCGGCGCGGCCGCGGCCGTGCGGACCGCGCGCGGCGGCAACCAGCTGCTGGTCGGCTACCTGGTGGTCCAGGACGGCTTCGACCGCGAGCAGGCCGTCGAGCGACTGCGTGCCGAGCTGCCCGCCGCCCTGGTGCCGCTGCTCGCCCCCGTCGACGCCCTGCCCACCCGCACCTCCGGCAAGGTCGACCGCGACGCGCTGCCCTGGCCGCTGCCCGAGCTGGAGGCCGCCGGGCCGAGCGAGCAGCTGTACGGCACCGAGGCCTGGCTGGCCGAGCAGTGGGCCGAGATCCTCGGAGTGCAGGTCACCAGCGCGCGCGACGACTTCTTCGCGATCGGCGGCGGCAGCCTGGCCGCCGCCCGGCTGACCACCCTGCTGCGCACCCGCTACCCGAGCGTCGCCGTGCTGGACATCTACCAGCACCCGACGCTGCGCAAGCTCGCCCGGCGCCTGGAGCGCACCGCCGCCGAGGGCGGCGAGGCCCGTACCGTCGCCCTGGTGCCGACCCGGGCCAAGCTGCTGCAGCTGCTCCTGCTGATCCCGCTGTTCACCGTGGTCGGACTGCGCTGGACGGTCGCCCTGCTGGCGGCCGGGAACCTGCTCTCCCACCTCGGCGACTACCCGTGGGCGCCCACCACCCCCTGGTGGGCGGTCGGCGCGGGCGCGCTCGCGCTGTACACCCCGCCGGGGCGCCTCGCGATCGCGGCCGGCGGCGCCCGACTGCTGCTGCGCGGGCTGCGCCCCGGCAGCCACCCGCGCGGCGGATCCGTGCACCTGCGGCTGTGGGCCGCCGAGCGGCTCGCCGAGCTGAGCGGTGCCACCGCGCTGTCCGGTGCCTGGCTGGTCCGGTACGCCCGCGCGCTCGGCGCCAAGGTCGCGCCCGAGGTGGACCTGCACTCGCTGCCGCCGGTCACCGGGATGCTCAAGCTGGGCCGGGGCTGCGCCGTCGAGGCCGAGGTGGACCTGTGCGGCTACTGGCTGGACGGCGACCTGCTGGAAGTCGGCCAGGTCAAGGTCGGCTCCGGCGCCGCGGTCGGCACCCGCTCGACGCTGCTGCCCGGCGCCCGGGTCGGCAAGCGCGCCCAGGTGGTGGCCGGCTCCAGCGTCATCGGCCAGGTGCCGACCGGCCAGCGCTGGGGCGGCGCGCCCGCCGTCAAGCTCGGCCGGGCCGAGCGGACCTGGCCCAAGGAGCGACCGGCGCGCCGCGCCCGCTGGGCCGCGCTGTACGGCGTCGGCGGCGCAGTGCTCAGCCTGCTCCCGGTGCTGCCCGCGGTGGCCGCGCTGGCCGCGCTCATCCGCTTCGTCGGCCAGGGCGCGGCCCTCGGCCCGGCACTCGGCGGCGCGCTGCTCGGCCTGCTGCCCGCCACCCTGGCCTTCGGCGCGGTGTACGCGGCGCAGCTGGTGGCGCTGGTGCGACTGCTGAGCATCGGCCTGGTGCCGGGGGTGCACCCGCTGCACGGCCGGGTCGGCTGGCAGGCGTGGCTGGTCACCCAGCTGATGGACCAGGCCCGGGAGGTGCTCTTCCCGCTGTACGCCGGGCTGGTCACCCCGCTGTGGCTGCGGGCGCTGGGGATGCGGGTCGGACGGGGCGCCGAGGTGTCCACGGTGCTGGCGCTGCCCAGCCTGACCACGGTCGGGGACGGCGCGTTCCTGGCCGACGACACCCTGATCGCACCGTACGAGCTGGGCGGCGGTTGGGTGCGGCTCGGGGAGGCGAAGGTCGGCGAGCGGGCCTTCCTCGGCAACTCGGGGATGACCGCGCCGGGCCGCACGGTGCCCAAGCGGGGCCTGGTGGGCGTGCTGTCGGCGGCACCGGAGAAGGCGAAGAAGGGCGGCTCGTACCTGGGCATGCCGCCGATGCGGCTGCCGCGCGCGGCGGACCAGGCGGACCAGAGCCTGACCTACGAGCCGCCGGCCCGGCTG
Source organism: Kitasatospora sp. NPDC001159 (assembly GCF_053598235.1). Lineage (NCBI taxonomy): Bacteria > Bacillati > Actinomycetota > Actinomycetes > Kitasatosporales > Streptomycetaceae > Kitasatospora > Kitasatospora sp. NPDC001159. Next base: position 59,860 of record NZ_JBSFJV010000024.1, on the reverse strand, counting down.
CTGTGGGCGCGCGGACTGGTCGAGGTGGCCCGGCTGGTGCCGGTGCTGGCCTCGGGTGCCCTCGGACTGCTGACGGTGGCGGCGCTGTCCCGGCTGGCGTACTCCTGGTCGCCGCTGGCCGCCGCCCTGGTCTCGGGCCTGGTGCTGCTGGTGGCGGGCGGCGTGGCCTGCCTGGTCGCGGTGGCGGCCAAGTGGCTGCTGGTCGGACGGTTCCGGGCGGTGGAGCACCCGCTGTGGAGCGGCTTCGTGTGGCGCAACGAGCTCGCCGACACCTTCGTGGAGGTGCTGGCGGTGCCGTGGCTGGTCGGCGCGGTGCCGGGCACCCCGGTGCTGAACCTGTGGCTGCGGGCGCTCGGTGCCAAGGTCGGGCACGGCGTGTGGTGCGAGAGCTACTGGCTGCCGGAGGCCGACCTGGTCACCCTGGGGGACGGGGTCAGCGTCAACCGGGGCTGTGTGGTGCAGACGCACCTCTTCCACGACCGGATCATGCGGATGGATACTGTGGTCCTCCGCGAGGGCGCCACCCTGGGCCCGGGCGGGATCGTGCTGCCCGGCAGCACGGTGGGCGCGCGAAGCACGCTGGGCCCGGCCTCGCTGGTGATGCGCGCCGAGTCCGTCCCCGCGGACACGCGGTGGCTGGGCAACCCGATCGAGGCGTGGCAGACCACGTCATGACCACCCCTGAGACGCTCGCTGGCACGACCACCCGTACGACTCCCCGTCCCGGCCCGCAGGAAGCGCCCGTCCCCGTGAAGTCCAAGCACGTCCCGCCGGCCGTCGGCGGCCCGGACCCGTACTTCCCCGCCAGCGGCGACCACCGCTACCGGGTGCACCGCTACGAACTCGCGCTGGACTACCGGCCCGGGCCCAACCGACTGGCCGCCTCGGCCCGGCTGAGCGCGGTGGCGGACGCGGCGCTGGCCGAGTTCGCGCTCGACCTGGCCGAGTTCCGGATCGGGCGGGTACTGGTCGACGGCAAGGCCGCCCGCTACACCCACCGCGGCGGCAAGCTGCGGATCCGCCCGGTGAAGGCGCTGGCGGCGGGCGCGGCCTTCACCGTCGAGGTGCACTACACCGGCAACCCGCGCCCGGTGCGCAGCCCGTGGGGCGGCCTGGGCTGGGAGGAGCTGACCGAGGGCGCCCTGGTGGCCAGCCAGCCGGTCGGCGCGCCGTCCTGGTTCCCGTGCAACGACCGGCCCGCGGACAAGGCGACGTACCAGATAGCGGTCACCACGCCGTCCCCGTTCACCGTGGTGGCGATCGGGCGGCTGCTCACCCGGACCACCCGGGCGTCCAGCACCACCTGGGTGTACGAGCAGGGCGCGCCGACCTCCCCGTACCTGGTGACCGTGTCGATCGGGCACTACGTGCCGGTACCGCTGGCCGCGCGCCCGGCCGCCCCACGGACCGGGTACGTGGCGCAGACCGGGTACGTGCCGCAGCCGCTGGCCGAGGCCTTCGCCCGGGACTTCGCCCGGCAGCCGGAGATGATGGCCTACTTCGCCGGGGTCTTCGGGCCGTACCCGTTCGGTGAGTACGCGGTGGTGGTCGCGGACGAGGAGCTGGACGTCCCGGTGGAGGCGCAGGGCGTGGCCACCTTCGGCACCAACCACCTCGGCGGCGGCTGGGAGCGCGAGCGGCTGATCGCGCACGAACTGGCCCACCAGTGGTTCGGCAACAGCGCCTCGATCGCCGACTGGCGGCACATCTGGCTCAACGAGGGCTTCGCCAAGTACGCGGAGTGGCTCTGGTCCGAGCACTCCGGCGGCCCGGGCGCGGCCGTGCACGCCGCCGCCGCGCACCGGCTGCTGGCCGGGCTGCCGCAGGACCTGCGGCTCGGCGACCCGGGCCGCAAGCTGATGTTCGACGATCGGCTGTACCAGCGCGGCGGCCTGGTGGTGCACGCGCTGCGGCGGGCGCTCGGCGAGAACGCGTTCTTCGCGATGCTGCGGGACTGGGCGGGCATCAACCGGCACGGCGTGGTCGCCACCGGCGACCTGCTCGCGCACGCCTCCCGGTACACCACCGCACCGCTGGGCCCGCTGTTCGAGGCCTGGCTGGAGCGGCCCGAGCTGCCGGCGCTGCCTGGCTGACGGCTTGATCCGGCAGGTCCGGGGCTCGGCTGGGCTACTGTCCGTCCATGTCGATGAGTTCAGACGATCAGATGACCGATCAGCTCGACGAGCTGCTGCCCACCACCCGCCGCGCCCTGCTGCACCGAATCGCCGTCGCCCAGGCAGAGGGCCGTACCCCCTCGTTGGTCGCCGGGGTGGTCCGGGACGGGCGACTGGTGTGGAGCGGCGCCCGCAGCATGATCGACGGGCACGCGCCGACGCCGGACGTCCAGTACCGGATCGGCTCGCTCACCAAGACCTTCGTCGCCGTACTGGTACTGCGACTGCGCGACGAGGGCCTGCTCGACCTCTCCGACCCGCTGGCCCGCCACCTGCCGGGCACCGCGGCCGACGACGCGACCCTCGCCCAGCTGCTCGCGCACTCCGGCGGGCTCGCCGCCGAGACCCCCGAGCCCTGGTGGGAGCGGACCGAAGGCTCGCTGCGGCCCGGACTCGGCGACCTGCTGGAGCGGGAGAACCCGCTCAAGCACCCTGCCGGACGCCGCCACCACTACTCCAACCCCGGCTACGCGCTGCTCGGCGCCCTGGTGGAGAAGCTGCGCGGCGAGCCCTGGGGCGAGGTGCTGCGCCGCGAGCTGCTGGCACCGCTCGGCATGGACCGCACCACGCTGCTGCCCGAACACCCGCACGCCGGGGGCTTCGCCGTCCACCCGTGGGCCGACGTCATGCTGCCCGAACCGCTCACCGACACCGGTCTGATGGGCCCGGCCGGCCAACTCTGGTCCACCGGCGCCGACCTGGCCCGCTGGGCGGCCTTCCTCGCCGCTGGCGACGACAAGGTGCTGCGCGCCGAGTCCCTCGCCGAGATGCGCCGACCCGCCGTCGGCCCGGACGACGCCGCCTGGACCTCCGGCTACGGACTCGGCCTGCAACTGCGGCGCCACGAGGGCCGATTGCTGTACGGCCACTCCGGCTCGATGCCCGGCTTCACGGCCGGCCTGTGGGTCAGCGAGGACGACGGCCTGGCCGCCTTCGCCCTGTCCAACGCCACCAGCGGCGCCAAAACCCCGCTGCTGGCCGCCCAGTTGATCACCACCACCGCCGAGCACGAGCCCAGGCTGCCCGAGCCCTGGCGCCCGCTGTCCGAGGTCGACGAGGACCTGCTCGCGCTCACCGGCCCCTGGTACTGGGGCGCCGCACCCAACGCCCTGCGGCTGAAGGCCGACCACGTCCTGGAGCTGACCGAACTCGCCAGCGGCCGCCGGGGCTCGCGCTTCCGGCCCCAGCCGGACGGCACCTGGATCGGGCTGGACAACTACTACGCCGGCGAGACCCTGCGGGTGGTCCGGGGCGCCGACGGCACGGTCAGCCACCTGGACGTCGGCTCCTTCGTCTACACCCGCGAGCCGTACGGGCCGGCCGGGGTCGTCCCGGGCGGCGTCGACCCGCAGGGCTGGCGGGCCGTTTGACCCCGCCGGGCCTCGCCGCGACAGCGAGCGTGACACCGAACGGTCACGACGGTGTGGACGGTGTGACGGCCGGGCCCTGAGAGCGGTCCCGTGACCGGGGGGATGTGACGGCGGGGGCGCACAATGCAGGTGTGCACCCCCGTTGTCCACCCCGGGCGAACGGCCGCCCGGTGCCCGGCAGATGACCGCCAAGCCACGCGTGGTCCCATTCAGCAGGTGCACATCTGCGATCCGCCGGGCCGCAACGTGAATGCCAACCGGCTTGGAGAGACATACGGGGACCGGTTCGCGTCCATGCCCAACGTCTGCGGGCCGGGACGGTGCCCTGGCAATTCCACGGCACCGCCGATCGTGCTGCCCTGGAGGGTCCGCCATGACCACCGTCCCCACGTACGCTCCGTCCGCAGTCGCCCCCACGCACGACACCCCGGCGGTCCCCGCGCCTCGCCACCAGGCGGCCCCGGCCGCCTACACCGTCAGCCTCGCCCGCGACGAGGACGACGTGCGCGCCGCCCAGCGGCTGCGCCACCAGGTCTTCGCCGCCGAACTCGGCGCCGCCCTGCACAGCCCGGTCGCCGGGCTCGACGTCGACCCCTTCGACGAGTACTGCGACCACCTGCTGGTCCGCGAGGGCGAGCACGGCGCCGTCGTCGGCACCTACCGGCTGCTGCGCCCCGAGGCCGCCCGGCGGGCCGGACGGCTCTACTCCGACGGCGAGTTCGACCTCTCCGCGCTCGCGCCGGTGCGCCCCGGCCTGGTCGAGCTCGGCCGCTCCTGCATCCACCCCGACCACCGGGGCAACGGCGCGGTCATCAACCTGATGTGGGGTGGCATCGCCCGCTACCTCGCCGACACCGGCAACACCTGGGTCGGCGGCTGCTGTTCCATCGACCTGGAGGACGGCGGCGCCACCGCGGCCCGGGTCTGGGACACCGTCAGCGCCAAGCACCTGGCCCCCGAGCAGTACCGGGTCACCCCGCACCGCCGCTGGGACGCCACCGGCGTGCCGCGCGCCGAGCGCGGCGCCCTGCCCGCCCTGCTCCGCGGCTACCTGCGCCTCGGCTCCTGGGTCTGCGGCGAGCCCGCGTACGACCCGGACTTCGGCTGCGCCGACCTGTACGTGCTGCTGTCGCTGGAGCGCACCGACCCGCGCTACCTGCGGCACTTCCTGTCCGGAGCAGCCGCCCTGGGCGCCTCGTCATGAGCGTCTGGCTGCCGACCGCGCCCTGCCGGCCCGAGACCTGCCTGGGTGAGCGCGCGCCGGAGGTCTCCCACCTCCGGCGGGCGCTGCGGCTGGCCGCCTGCCTGACGGCGGTGCTGGCGGGTGTGCTGCTCAGCCTGCCGGTGCGGCTGCTGCCCCACGGCGCCCGGGACCGGCTGATCCGGCTCTGGGCGCGGGTGCTGCTGCGCACCCTCGGGGTGACCGTCCGCCTCGGCCCGCCCGGGACACCCGTACCGGGCAGGGCGGTCGGCGGCGGGGCGCTGGTGGTGGCCAACCACGTGTCCTGGCTGGACATACCACTGCTCGCGGCCGGGCGCCCGGGGCGTTCGCTGGCCAAGACCGAGGTCCGACAGTGGCCGGTGCTCGGGCGCCTGGTGGCCTGGGGCGGCACCGTGTTCCTGGACCGCGACCGACTGCGGGCCCTCCCGGACACGGTGGCGGCGGTGGCCGAGGTGCTGCGCTCCGGGCAACCGGTGATCGTCTTCCCGGAGGGCTCGACCTGGTGCGGTCGGGAGAGTGGCCGGTTCCGGCCCGCGCTGTTCCAGGCCGCAGTGGAGGCGGGCACCTTCGTCCAGCCGGTGACGATCCGCTACCGGCTGGCGGACGGGCGACCGACCAGCGCGCCCGCCTTCATCGGGGACGACGGGCTGCTCACCTCGCTCGCCCGGGTGGTCGCGGTGCGCGGACTGGTCGCGGACGTCACCTTCCTGCCGCCGATCCCGCCGCCCGGGCCGCAGCCCACCCGGGCGGGGGCCCGCCGAGAGCTGGCCCGCGCAGCGCAGGCGGCGGTGGAGCGCAGCCGCTGAGGCTCCGGTACGACGTGGTGCGCCGCTCAGGCGGCCCGGGCCCCGGCCAGTTCCTCCGGCTGCGGTCGGCCGGGGCCGGTCGGGGCGAGCGAACGGACCCGGCCGAGCAGGACGGCGACCAGGACGGCGGTGACGGCCAGCGCGCCCGCTCCGCACAGCACGGCGAGGTGGATGCCGTCGATGAAGGCGTCGTCCACCGCCGCCTGAACCGGCCCGGGCAGCGCCGCCGCCGTACCGCCGGTGCCGTGCACCGCGCCGGCCGGGGCGTCCGCGATCGAGCCGACGGCCTCCGGCGGGACGCCGAGCCGGTGCAGGGTCGAGGTCAGCGAGTCCGTCATCCGGTTGGTCAGGACCGCGCCCAGCACGGCGATGCCGAGTACACCGCCGAGTTCGCGCAGGGTGTTGATGGTCGCCGAGGCCATCCCGGTCTGTGCCGGGGCGACCCGCTGCATCACCGCGATCGAGACCGGGGTGAAGGTCAGCCCCATCCCGAGGCCCATGGCGAACAGCGTCCACAGGTAGGCCGGGTAGTGCGCGTGGTCGCCGTACAGCGACAGCCCGCCGAGGCCCACCGCGCACAGCGCGACTCCGAGCACCAGTGGCAGCCGCGGGCCGTACCCGGCGGTCAGCCGGCCGGAGAGCGGCGCGGCGACCACCAGCATCGCGGTCATCGGCAGCCCGGCGTAGCCGGCCGCGGCCGGGGACCAGCCGAGCACGCCCTGCATCAGCAGCGGCAGGAAGAACAGCGCGCCGAACATCCCGAAGCTGACCATGAAGCCGCTGAGCAGTGCGCCGCCGAGCGCCCCGTCTCGGAACAGGCGCAGCTCCAGCATCGGTTCGGCGAGGCGCAGTTCGAGCACCAGGAAGGCCAGCAGCAGGACGGCAGCCGCAGCGCCGCAGCCGAGCACCCGGGCGTCCGTCCAACCCCGGGACGGGCCCTCGATCAGCGCGTAGACCAGCAAGGCCAGGCCGACCGCGGACAGGGTGAGGCCTGCGAGGTCGATCCGACGCGGGCGCGGGGCGATGTCCGGCAGGACGCGGGCGGCGAGCATGAGCCCGGCCACGCCGATCGGCACGTTGATCCAGAACACGCTCGCCCAGCCGAGGTGTTCGACCATCGGACCGCCGGCCACCGGGCCGATCGACAGGCCGAGCGCGGAGACCCCGGACCAGGTGCCGATCGCCTTGGCGCGCTCGCGCTCGTCGGTGAAGACGTGGCGCAGCAGGGCGAGGCTGCCGGGGGTGAGCAGCGCGGCGCCGACGCCTTGGAGCATCCGGGCGCCGACCAGCACGCCGATCGACCCGGCGAGGGCGGCCACGGCGGAGCCGGCCGTGAACAGGGCGAGGCCGAGGCGGAACACCCGGGTGCGGCCGTAGCGGTCGCCGAGCGCGCCGCCGGTCAGCACCAGGGCCGCGTAGACGAGGCTGTAACCCTCGGCGACCCACTGCAGACCGCTGATCCCGGCGTCCAGGTCCTGCCCGATCCGGGGCAGGGCGTTGTTGACGATGACGTTGTCCAGCATGGACATGAACATGGTGACGCAGAGCGTGAGCAGCGCGAGCCGTTGGCGGCGGGCGCTCGACTCCTCCATAGAATCCCTCCCGATCTCAAGTCCCCTAACGGCGTTAGGGGCGGTTTGGCAGCCACAGCGTGCCCCTAACGGTGTTAGATTGCAAGCAGGATTTTCACGACACCGCTGGGAGGCGTCCGCACAGCCATGCCGGAGAACGACAGCGCCACGCCGGGGCACAACACCGGGACACCCGCCCTGACCAGGGAAGCCCTCGCCCAGGCGGCGCTTCGCGTACTGGAACGGGACGGCCTGGCCGGACTGTCGATGCGCAAGGTCGCCGCCGAGGTCGGTGTCAAGGCCGCCTCGCTCTACTGGCACGTCCGCAACAAGGAGGAGCTGCTCGACCTGCTCAACGATGCGATCATGGCCTCGGCCGAACCCCCGCCGCGCGAGGGCGACTGGCGGGTGCAGATGCGCGGGTACTGCTGGCGCTACCGCCGAGTGCTGCACGACAACCGCGACGCCGCCAAGGTCGTCGCCGGCCGCCTCGCCCCGGGGCCGCACCTCTTCGGACTGCTCGACGACCAGCTGGACCGCTTGCGCGAGGCCGGATTCTCCGACGCGCACGCCGCCCTGACCACCTACCTGCTGAGCTCCTTCGTCCAGGGCTTCGTCCTGCAGGAGCAGTCGCCGATGTCGGCCGCCCAGGCCGACGGCGCCAGCCGCCTGGACGTCGTCACCGAGGTCCGGGAGCGCTTCCGCGCCCTGCCCGTCGAGGACTTCCCCAACCTGGTGGCACTGGCGGGCGACCTCACCGAGCCGAACCTCGACGCCCGCTTCGAGTTCTGCGTGGAGCGCATCCTCGACGGACTGGCGGCCCTACTGCCGCCGGAGCAGCGGTGACCGGGCATCTGCCAGCAGGTAGGCTCGCTCGGCACCCCGTCCGAACGTCCACGGAGGAGTTACCGATGCCCGAGCCGTATGCCCACGACGAGCCGTACGCACAGGGCCTGTTGGACGTCGGCGACGGGCAGCGGATCCACTGGAACACCTCCGGCAACCCGGCGGGCAAGCCGGCCGTCGTGGTGCACGGCGGACCGGGCTCCGGCCACCATCCCGGCTCCCGGCGGTACTTCGACCCCGAGCGCTACCGCGTCGTCCAGTACGACCAGCGCGGTTGCGGACGCAGCCTGCCGCACGCCGCCGACCCGTCGACCGGGCTGGAGCACAACACCACCGCGCACCTGGTCGCCGACCTGGAGCGGCTGCGCGAGCACCTGGGCGTCGACACGTGGCTACTGTATGGCGGTTCGTGGGGCTCCACCCTGATCCTGGCGTACGCGCAAGCCCACCCTGAGCGGGTCTCCGCGATCGTGATCTGCGGGGTGACCATGACCCGCCCCGAGGAGACCGAGTGGCTCTACCAGGGCGTCGGCCGCTTCCTGCCGGGCCCCTGGGAGGAGTTCCGTGACTTCCTGCCCGCCGCCGACCGTGACGGCGACGTGTTCGACCTGCTCGCCGCCTACAGCCGGCTGCTCAACAGCCCGCAGGAGAGCACCCGTCGGGCCGCCGCCCAGGCCTGGGCCACCTGGGAGGACGCGGTCATCGCACACGAGGCGCTGGGCAAGCCGAACGCCTACACCGACCGCCCGTCAGATGCCCTGATGGCCTTCACCCGCATCACGGCGCACTACTTCTCGCACCGGGCCTTCCTGACGAACGGCCAACTGCTGCGCGACGCCGGACGGCTTGCCGGCATCCCTGGCGAACTGATCCACGGACGGCTCGATCTCGGCGGGCCGCTGCACACCGCCTGGCAGCTGGCCAAGGCCTGGCCGGACGCCAACCTGACGGTCGTCGACGAAGCCGGACACACTGGCAGCCCGCGGATGGCGGAGGCGGTCCTCACGGCCGTCGAACGCTTCGCCTGAGAGCGAATGCCCCTGGGGCTACCGGTCCGGTTGGGCATCCTGACGGGCACCGCCGTGCTGGTGGTCGGCTACATCTCCTTCCTGTTCGTCTGCTTCGCCGGCTACGCCTTCCTCTACGGCCGCCACCGACCGCGCCGGGGCGTGGACTTCGCAGTGGTCCTCGGCTCCGGACTGATCGGCTGCGAGCGCGTCCCGCCACTGCTGGCCAGCCAGCTCCCCCGGGGCCGCGCGGTGTACGAGAAGCAGGCCGCGCGCGGCAACCCGCCGGTGCTGATCACCTCGGGCGGCCAGGGGCCGGACGAGAAGCTGCCGGAGTCCCATGCGATGGCGAACTACCTGGTCGAGCGCGGCTTCCCGGAGGGGCACATAGAGCGGGAGGACCCCTCGCGCACCATCGAGGAGAACCTGCTCTTCAGCAAGGCCATCATGGAGCGGGCCAAGCCCGACTACCACTGCGTCGTGGCAACAACTTGCACGCCTTCCGGGCGGCTCTGATCGCTCGCAAGACGGGCGCCAACGGGCATGTGTTCGACTCGCCCACCGCCCGGTACTACTGGCCGAGCGCGACCATCCGCGAGTTCGCGGCGGTGTCCTCTCGCACAAGCTGATCAGCTTCGGGATCTACGGCCTCCTTGCGCTCTGCGGGGTGCTGGCGGCGCTCTGAGCGCCTCAGGTGTCGGGGCCCTCGGCGCTCGACGGGCTCCGGCTCGACGGGCCTGAGCCTGGGCTGGGCTGGGCTATTCGGTTCGGGCCCCGGTCGTTGCGGCAGTCGCCGCGGCGGTCGGGGCCCAACGGCTCAGCGGAGGGCTCGCCGGCCGGTCAGGCCGCCGGGCGGGGTGCCAGGATCGCGCAGGTGGTAGTGGCGTGGGCGTAGAGCTTGCCGCTCTCCGCGCCGACCACCCTGGCCTCCGCAGTCGCAATCGTCCGGCCCAGGTGGAGCGCCACGCCCTCGCAGCGCAGCAGCCCCGAGCCGGCGAACAGCGGGCGCAGCATGTGGACGTTCAACTGCGTGGTGGTGTAGCCGATCCCGGCCGGCAGCTTGCTCAGTACGGCGCAGCCGAGCGCCGAGTCGAGCAGGGCCGCCAGGTATCCGCCGTGCACGGTGTTCATCGGGTTGAACAGATGATCGCCCAGTTCCCCTTCGAACACCGCCGTGCCCGGCTTCACCTCGACCAGATGGAAACCCATGGTGCTGCAGATCGAGGGCTCAGGGATTCGCCCGGCGATCCACTCCACCAGGAACTCCTCCCCGCTCAGATGCGGATACTCGGAGATCGGCGGGCCGGCTGTCCAGCTGTGGGTACGGGTGCGCAGCTCCTGACCGACGACGGGGGGCTGCTGCTCTCCGCCAGCAGGCTGATGATTCGTCATGAGATCAACCTGCCCTGTTCGAAGCCCCGACTCAAGTCCTGTCCGACGCAAGGCCGTCGACCTCCGGTTTCGCTCCTCGCTCAATCCCTCCCCTCCACCCCTCCTGCCCACAGCCCCGCGAACAGGTCGGTCTCGACCCCGGCCGACTCGCTCCCGGCCGCTGCGGCTCCGCCCGTCCCGGCTCCGCCGACGAAGCTCCGAGCCAGGTGGTAGTCCTCCGTCGGCCAGACCTCACTCTCGACGTCCCGGGGGTGAGCCATGAACGCGACGCCCGGCTCGACCTGGGTGGCGTGCGCCAGCATCGCCGCGTCCCGTATGGCGAACTGCTCGGAGCACGTGATTCGGGTGGTGGTCACGAGAGCGGGCGGGGTGTCGGGCCAGCCGGCGAGCAGTTCGCCCATGGCCGACGGGACTCCGCGTTCCGTCATGGCCTCGTGGAGGGTCTGGAACCAGGCTCGGGAGAGCGCCAGGTGGTAGTAGAGCTTGGCGGCCTGCCAGGGCTCGCCCGCCTCGGGGCAGCGCTTCGGGTTGGCGGCGGCCTCGAAGGCTTCGACGGTGACCTGGTGGGTCATCACATGGTCCGGGTGCGGGTACCCGCCGGTCTCGTCGTAGGTGATCACCACATGCGGGCGGAACTCCCGGATCAGGGCGACCAGTGGGGCCGCGGCGACCTCCACCGGCTGGGCGGCGAAGCAACCCTCCGGCAGCGGCTCGTCCGGGCCCGGCATCCCCGAGTCGACGAAGCCGAGGAACTGCTGCCGCACGCCGAGGATTTCACGGGCCGCAGCCATCTCCTCGCGCCGGATCCGGGCGAGGTCGTCCCGGACCTCGGGCCGGTCCATCGCAGGGTTGAGCACCGAGCCGCGCTCGCCGCCGGTACAGGTGGCGACCAGGACGTCCACGCCCTCGGCGACGTACCGGGCGAGGGTGGCCGCGCCCTTGCTGGACTCGTCGTCGGGGTGCGCGTGCACGGCGAGTAGGCGCAGGCCGCCGGGGTGCTTGGTGAACATGAGTACCTTCGTGGTCGATAGCACCCGATGGGAGCTTGGGCGCTGATGAGAGCCGACGGGATCGGCGGGAACTGGTCGATGATCACTGGCCGACGGCCGGTCAGTCTGCCTTACGGGCGGCACCCGGGTAGAGCAGGGCCGGTGCGATAGCGAGCGCCGACAGCGCCAGCACCCACCAGAAGGTCGCGCCGAAGGCCGCACCCGGGTGCCCGGGGTGCCCGGCCTGCGCCTGCTGGAGGGCCAGCGTCAGCACCGCCGTACCGAGCGCCCCGCCGAGCCGGTTGAGCACGTTGACCGCGCCGGCGGCCGCCGGCGCCTGGGCCTTGTCAACGCTCCCGTACACCGCCGCCATACCGGGGATCAGGATGATCCCCATACCCGCCCCGCGCAGGGCCAGCGAGCCGACGAGCAGCCAGTCGGCCGGGCCGGAGCCCGCACCCAGTTGGGTGAAGGCAAGGGTGCCGAGCAGCGAGCAGCCGATGCCGAGCAGGGTCAGCGGGCGTGGCGCGAGGCGGTCGGCTATTCGGCCGGCCAGCAGCGAGGTGACCGCCGTGCCGAGTGCCTGCGGGGAGAGCAGCAACCCGGCCTCCACCGCCCCGGCGTGCTCGACCTGCTGGTAGTAGAGCGGGACCAGGAACATCGAGCTGTACAGCGCGGCGCCCTGCAGGAAGCTGTTCGCCGTCGCCACCGCGAAGCCGCGCCGAACGAACAACCTCAGGTCGATCAGCGGTGTTCGGACTCCGTGACGCCCCACCCGCAGCGCGTGCCGGCCGTAGGCCACCAGCAGCACCGCACCCACCGCGACCGCCACCGGGCCGACCGCACCGCCCTCGCCGATCGTGGGGAGCCCGTAGACCAGCCCCGTCAGACCCGGCGACAGCAGCACCAGACCGGTGACGTCCAGCCGGGGCTTCGGAAGTTCGGACGGAGCCTCAGCCGGGAGCCACCGGGCCGCCAGCAGCAGGGTGAGCAGCCCGACCGGCACGTTCAGCAGGAACATCCAGCGCCAGTCCAGGTGCTCAAGCACCAGCCCGCCGAGGATCGGCCCGAGGACCGGGGCCAGGCTGCTCGGGAGAAGCATGGTGCCCATCACCCGCGCGAGCCGGGACCGCCCGGCCGCCTGCACCATGATCGTCTGCCCTAGTGGCTGAATCATCGCGCCGCCGATGCCCTGCAGCACCCGGAAGGCGATCAGGCTGGCCGTCGACCAGGCCAGGCCGCACAGCGCGGATCCCAGCACGAACAGGACGACCGAGCCGAGCCAGGCCCGCCGGGCTCCGAACCGGCTGGCGGCCCAGCCGGAGAGCGGCATGGTCAGCGATATCGCCAGGAGGTACCCCGTGGCCACCCACTGGACCGCGGCCATCGAGCTGTGCAGATCACGGGCGACGGAGTCGATGCCGACGTTGACGATCGTGGTGTCGAGCAGAGCCAGGATCGGGCCCAGCGCGAGCACCGCGCCCATCTTCAACAGGCCCGGCGGCAACGGCTCCGGCCACTGCGCCCCAGCCGCCCCGCGCCTGCCCTCCGCCATGCCCTTTGTCCCGCCCCTTGCCGTGACCTGTGTGGTGACCGACGTGGTCATGAGCCCTCCCCTGGGTCGCCCCTCCGTCAACCCATCCGGCCGACGGGAAGAACTTAGGGCGAACCCAGAGATTAGGTCAAGCCTAATTTCTGGGCTCGACCCAGCGAACTGCGCTAGGCTCCCACCATGACCGACACCGGGACCACGCCGAACCTGCGCGAGCTCAACAAGCGCCGCACCCGCGAGGCGATCTCGCACGCCGCGACCAGGCTCTTCCTCGAGCAGGGCTTCGACCGGACGACCATCGCCGAGGTCGCGACCGCCGCGGGCGTCGCCAAGATGACCGTCACCAACCACTTCCCGCGCAAGGAGGACCTCTTCTTCGACCTGCACGAGGAGCTCGTCCTCCGACTCGCCCGCACCGTCGCCGGGCGCGCCCCCAGCGAGTCCGCCCTCGCCGCGCTGCGCCGCGACTGCCTGGCCGCGCTCGACCGGCACGACCCGCGGCTCGGCTTCTCCGGCCAGGACTTCGCCCGCACGATCACCGAAAGCCCGGCCCTGGGTGCCCGGCTGCGCGAGCTGAACGAGCAGGGCGAGGCCGCGCTCGCCGCGGCACTGGCCGAGGCCGTACACGCGATACCCGTCGACTTCGAGAGTCGGGTCGCCGCCGCCCTGCTCGCCGCCGTCGACCGGGCGGTGTTCACCGAGGTGTTCCGCCGCACCCTGGCCGGCGAGGAACACGCCGCCATCGCCGTCGCCGTACGCCCCTGGGCCGCCCGCGCCTTCGACCGATTGGAGGGCGCCCTCGGCAGCTACGCCGTCCGTGCAGACTAGGCCCCCACGCCGTTCACCGGGAGGTCGCGACGCGGCGATGAAGACCCCGCACCAACACCGCACTTGACGAAAGGTTGACCTGTTCACGGCAGAAGGTTGACGGCCGCCGCCCCTATGGTCGGCCCATGCCCTCACAGCCCATCAGGCCCACCGCCCTGCCGGTCCTGCCTTATCGCAAGCCCACTCGCGGCCGGGACTACTGGGTCCTGGACAACGTCCTGCCCGACCCGGACGCCGTCCGTGAGCGCGTCCTGGCCCGCGGTGACTGGACCGAGGGCTACCCGTACCGCCCCGAGACCTGGCCGGGCGTGCGCACCATGCCGGGCCTGGAGCCCGACGAGCTGGCGCGGGTCGAGGGCCTGGTCCGCAAGGCCACCGGAGTCTCCCGGCTGTGGGTGCAGAGCACCCCTGGCGGCGGCACGCTCAACCACAACTGCGTCCAGGTCGTCGGCGCCGGGGAGTCGGAGTCCCGCCCGCACACCGACTCCCGCGCGCTCTGCCACTACGCCGCCGTGCTCTACCTCAGCCCGGACGCGCCCAAGGACGCCGGCACCAGCTTCTACCGCCAGCAATTCCCCGGCGGCCGCCTCGGCGGGAACCTGGTCGACGCCCCGCACAACAACCTGGTCGAGGCGCTCGGCACCCGCCATGTGCCCGCCGACCACTTCACCGAGGACGTCCGCGTTCCCAACCGCTACAACCAGCTGCTCCTCTACCACGCCAACCTGATCCACAGCGCCACGAGTTACTACGGCAACGAGCTGGCGGACCGCCGTATGACCGCGGTGTTCTTCTGGATGGCCTGACGGACGGCCTGACGGACGGCCTGACAGATGAACCTGGCGGGTGGCCTGTCGGGCGACCCGACGGAGGCCCGGTCAGGCGCCCGCTGCCCCGACGTGCGCCAGGCTCGCCCGCGTCAGCGCCGCCGCCAGCCGGGCCAGCTCCTCCGGCGCGACCAGCGCCGCCAAGCCCTCCGGACTCCCCGGCAGGCCGAGCACCTGCGCCTCCCCCAGCGCTCGTTCGTCGAAGTACGGCCGCAGGGAGGGCCAGACCGCTTGGACCTCGCGCCGGAAGATCTCGGACCCGACCGGCCCGATCCGCGGGAACTCCCGTAGCAGTTCGCCGATCCGCCCGGCCTCGCCCCCGGCTTCCTCGCGGAGCCGCCGGAGATCCCCGTGCCAGCGGTCGAGCAGCAACTCCGCACCCCGCCCCAGCGCCGTGGCGGTGCTCTCGTCGTACCGCACGTAGTGGGCCCGGCCGAGAGCCTCGATCAGCGTGCGCCGCCGGGCACCGAGCATCGCCACAGGCGTCCGCAGGCCAGCAGCCGACAGCTCCCGCGCCGCCGCCGTGGCCGTTCCGGCACTGATCCGCACCGAGCACAGCACGGTCAGCACCAGCAGCCGGTACAGCCGCGAGGGCTCGTCGCGCAGGGTGATCCCGGCTTCCTCCGCATAGGTGCGGCCGTACCGGGCGAGCAGCTCCGGGACACCGAGCGTCATCGCCGCCACCTCCTCCCCTCCACGCTGGCCCGGGTTGAGGCCGCGCGCACCTGGGGACGCTCGCCGCATGAACCCCGACGCCGTGCCCCCGACCGAGACGGTCCGCCCCGAGTGGGCCGCGATCGACCAGCTGTCCACCCTCGGCCTGCTCCGCCTGATGAACGCCGAGGACCGGACCGTCCCCACCGCCGTCGCCGGGGAGTTGACGCGGATCGCCGCCGTGGTGGACGCCGTGGCCGCCCGGATGGCGCGCGGCGGACGGCTGGTCTACGCCGGGGCGGGGACGGCCGGGCGGCTCGGGGTGCTGGACGCCGCCGAGTGCCCACCCACCTTCGGCACCGATCCGGCCCTGGTCATCGGCCTGATCGCGGGCGGCCGGACGGCCGTGACGAAGGCCGCAGAGGGCGCCGAGGACCGTAGCGACCTCGCCGAGGCCGACGTGACCGCGCTCGATCTCGCCCCCGTCGACACCCTGGTCGGCGTCTCCGCCTCGGGCCGTACGCCCTACCCGCTGACGGCGGTCCGCACCGCTCGGGCGGCCGGGGCGCTGACCGTCGGGCTAGCCTGCAACCGGGGCTCAGCGCTGGTGGCCGCAGCCGAGCTGGGGATCGAGGTGGAGGTCGGCCCCGAGGTACTGGCCGGGTCCACCCGGCTGAAGGCGGGAACGGCGCAGAAGCTGGTGCTCAACCTGCTGTCCACCGCCGTGATGGTGCGCCTCGGCCGGACGTACGGAAATCTGATGGTCGACCTCCGGGCCACCAACGCCAAGCTGCGCGAGCGCGCCCGACGGATCGTCGCCGAGGCCACCGGCGCCGACCAGGACGCGGTCCGTCAGGCTCTGACGGCAACCGACGGCCGGACCAAGGACGCGATCCTGGTCCTGCTCGCCGACGTAGACGCGCCCACCGCTGCCCGACTGCTCACTTCCTCGGACGGACGGTTGCGCGGCGCCCTGAACCTGGCGCGCAGCTAGTGTCCTACGCCGGAGATTCGTCGGCAGGATCGAGCGAGGGCGTTGCGGATCTTCTTCGGGGTCTCCTCCAACCCGGCCGGGGTTCGTCCACCAGCCCGTCCAGCCCTCGGCGAGGAACCGGCGACGCCACTTGCGGACCGTGTCCGCGGTAATGCCCAACTCCCCTGCCACGCCGATGATCGACGGCACATCCGGGCCGTCGCAGGCAAGCACGATCCGGGCCCGCAGAGCCAACGCCTGGGCGGACGATGCTCTGCGGGTCCACCGCGTCAGCGCGGCCCGCTCCTCGTCGGACAGCAGCAACGGTTCCACCTCCGGGCCTCGACGGCGCACCGGGAGATCAGGAGAAGAGCTCACACGCAACCAACGACGGATCTCCGGCGCAGGACGCCAGCCGATGCCCGGCACCGGGCACATCCTCATGAGAACCCGCGCGGGCACCCTCAGCCGCACCCGACGCCTCACGCGCGATCTCGGCCCGGAACCCCTCGATCAGCACTCGCAGCCCGTACTCGAAGTCGGCGTCGTGGTCGGTCATCCGCAGTACGTCCACCGCCTCGCTCAGCAGCGGCAGTTCGCGCAGCGCCTCGTCCGGGAATGGCGGCCGGGCGCGCTCTGCGGCGTCCTGCCGCCAGGCCTGCTCCTCGGTGACCCAGCCCATGATGTACCGGTCGACGGTCAGCAGCAGCCTCAGCGCGGTGCGCGGGCACAGTCCGGCCCGGCACAGGGCGCTCAACTGGGCCTCGACCGCCGGAAGTTCGTCTTCGGTTGGCAGGGTGCCGGCGTGCACCCGGGCGCCGTCGCGGTAGGCGAGCAGGGCGTTACGCTTGGCCCGGGCGTCGGCGGCGATCCACTCGGGCCAGTGCTCCGGGTCCGGCTCACGGTCGGGCGGGAGCGCCTCGGCGAGCATCGCCTCCGCCATCAGGTCGAGCAGTTCCCGCTTGTTCTTGAAGTGCCAGTACAGCGCCGGTGACTGCACGCCGAGCTCCCGGGCGAGCCGCCGGGTGCTGAGCCCGTCGATGCCCTCCTCGTTGAGCACGCGCAGCGCGGTGCGCACCACCTCGTCGCGTTGCAGTGCCATCCGATCGGCCTCCCGGTTATCCGCTTGCGAGACCCACCTTATCGCCGCTAAGTTCCGAGCCGGGCTTTATCAGTGATAAGGAGGATCCGGCGATCACACTCAGTGACAGGTCCGTGCGCCATCACCAAGGACGCCGTCACGAGAACGACGGCCACGAAGGGACCAGCCCCTCATGACCTCAGGAACGGACCGCTCCTGGTCCCGACTGCTGCCGAACACCGCCCCTTGGCGGTCCTCCCGGGACTTCCGGCTGACCTGGACCTCCGGCACGGTCACCCTGCTCGGCTCGATCTTCACCATGACCGCGATCCCACTGCAGATCGCCCACCTCACCGACTCCCCGCTCGCCGTGGGCGCGGTCGGCGCGGTCGAACTCGCGCCCACCATCCTGTTCGGCCTCTACGGCGGCGTGCTCGCCGACCGCGCCGACCGCCGCACCGTCGCCCTGGTCACCGAGGTCGCGCTGGCCGCACTCAGCGCCCTGCTGCTGGCCAACGCGCTCCTCGGCACACCCGCCGTCTGGCCGCTCTACCTCGCCGCCGCACTGGCGGCGGCCATCCAGGGCCTGCAGCAGCCCTCGGTCGAGGCGATGACCCCCCGACTGGTGCCGCACGATCAGCTGGTGGCGGCCGGGGCGCTGCTCTCGCTGCGCTGGAGCATCGGCGGTGTGGCCGGCCCGGCCGCCGCCGGGCTGCTGGTCGCGACCGCCGGGGTTCCGGCGGCCTACCTGGTCGACCTCGCAACCTTCCTGCTGTCGCTCGCCCTGCTCGCCCAGGTCCGGCCGATCCCCTCAGAGCGCGACGCCGAGGCGCCCCGGCTGCGCGAGTTCACCGAGGGCGCCCGCTACGCGGCGCGCCGGCCCGATCTGATCGGCACCTACCTGGCCGACCTCGCGGCCACCGTCTTCGCCCTACCCACCGCACTGTTCCCGTTCCTGGCCGAGGAATTGGACGCGGTCTGGGCGCTCGGCCTGCTCTACTCGGCGTCCGCGGCCGGCAGCCTGATCGCGGCTGTCACCGGCGGCTGGACCGAGCGGGTGCACCGGCACGGGCGGCTGGTCCTGCTCTCCGCTTCCCTGGTCGGCGCGGCCACCGCCGCGGCCGCCTTCGCCCCGGGCCTGTGGGCCGTACTGCTCTGCCTGATCGTCGCGGGCGGCGGCCACTGGATCGGCGACACCTTCCGCAGCGCCATCTGGAACCAGTCCATTCCGGACGAACTCCGAGGCCGCGCCGCCGGCCTGGAGATGCTGATCGGCTCCGCCGGACCCGCCCTGGGCGACCTGCGAGCCGGCGGCCTCGCCGCCCGCCAGGGCATCCGGGCCGCGCTGCGCACCGGCGGCCTGCTCTGCCTGGGCAGCGGCGCCGTCCTGTCGGCTGCGCTCCCCGCGCTCTGGCGCTACGACCAGCGCGAGCACCAGCGGCACCAGCAGCAGCCAGCCCCGGAGCCCAGCGCGTGACCGCCGATTCAGCCCACCGGGAGCAGGAAGCGGTGCCGCGCGACCAACCCGCCGAGCCGGCGCGGATCGCCGGTACCGCACCGGGCGGCACGGTCAACGTCCACCAAGGCGGCGATCCGGTACGCCCTCCCCCGGACATCGCGCCCCGCCGACCAGCCCCGTCACCCCGCTACCGGCGCCCGGGCCGCGCAGGCCACCCGGGCCCGATTCGGCCGACAAGCCGCCTGACGCGAATGCGCCCCTCCCGCCCCACCGCCGTTGACCATCCACCCCGCCCGGCGCTTGGCTCACCCCGAGCCGACCGCCGGGGAGTTCGATGCAACCAGTCCTCGACGCAACCAGTCCACAACGCGACCAGTCCTCGACGCCGCCCGGCGTCGCCGTCGACGCGGCCGGCCGTTCCCAGGGGAGGGACCAGATGACCCGCACACGCACCACCGCCCGCCCGTCGCGGCGCCCGCTGCGCGCCGCCTGCGCACTCGGCGCGGCCGCCGCCCTCGCGCTCACCACCACGCAGGCCGCCCAGGCAGACCCGCACCGGAAGTCCGACACCGAGCGGGTGTCCGCCGGCCTCGGCCAGGCGCAGCCCGACGGCGCCTCACTCGCCGCCGGTCTGAGCGCCGACGGCCGGTACGCCGTCCTCACCTCGAACGCCACCAACCTGGTGCCCGGCGACACCAACGGCAAGTCCGACGTCTTCGTCCGCGACCTGCGGACCGGCAGCACCGAGCGGGTCAACACCGGCCCGGACGGCGCCCAGGCCAACGGGGCCTCCTTCGAGGCCACCATCAGCGGCAACGGTCGCTACGTCGCCTTCAGCTCCGACGCCACCAACCTGGTGCCCGGCGCCAACCTCGGCTTCGACGACGTCTACGTCCACGACCGCTGGACCGGCGAGACCACCCTGGTCTCCGTCGGCGAGGAGCCGGGCAAGCCGCAGCCCGACAAGTTCTCCGGCCATCCGTCGCTCAGCTGGGACGGCCGCTACCTCGCCTTCCAGTCCAACCGAACCGACCTGGCCCCGGACACGGTCACCTGGCAGGGTGCCAACATCTACGTCCACGACCTGTGGACCGGCGAGAACCGCCTGGTCAGCATAGGTGCGGACGGCAAGGAGGCGAACGGTTCCTCCGCCGCCCCCGTGATCAGCGCCGACGGCGGCAGCGTCGCCTTCATCTCCAAGGCGACCAACATCACCGGCCCGGACAAGTCCGGGGCCCTCTCCCCGGACGCCGCCGCCAAGCTCACCGCCGAGGCCGCCCAGGAGTCCGACGAGCAGTTCGTCCGCGACGCCTTCAGGACCGACGACCGCCCGGGGATCCTCAAGCCGCACCTCTACCCGGTGTACGTCCGCGACCTGCGCGCCGAGGAGACCACCATGGCCAGCGCGGACGAGAAGGGCGGCTGGCGCGGGGCGGACTCCCCCTCGCTCAGCCCGGACGGCCGGTACGCGACCTACTCGACCTGGGTCCAGCACGGCGACAAGTGGTGGGAGCGGCACTTCGAGGTGTACGTCCGCGACCTGGAGGAGGGCACCGAGACCCTGGTCAGCGTCGGCCTGCCCGGGACGAAGACCGCCGGGGACTCCTACAACGGCCGGATGACCGCGGACGACCGCTGGGTGTACTTCGACTCCACGGCCGCCAACCTGGTGCCGGGCGACACCAACGGCGTCTCCGACGTCTTCCGGCGCGACCTGTGGACCGGCCGCACCGAGCGGGTCAGCGTCGCGGGCGACGGCGCGCAGAGCGCCGGCGCCTCGTTCGGCCCGTACGTCGACGCCCACGGGGCCACGGTGGTGTTCAGCGCGGACGACGGCAGCCTCGTCCAGGGCGACACCAACAAGGTCCCGGACGTGTTCGTCCGCCACCTGCCGCGCCACTGACACCGAGCCCCCGGCGTCGAACCCGACGCCGGGGGTCGGCAGGACCCGCACACCCACCTGTTGGGAGCGCGTCAAGCGAACACTTGCCCCGACCTCGTTGACTGACACTTTGTCAACTATTCACCATTCCCTGTCTACCCGCATAGACCCGCAGGTGGTGGCATGAACACACCGCCCGGCACACCCGTGCCGAGCCCGTGTCAGGGAGCTCCCCACATGCTTCGCGCCCACCGCATCGCCCCCGCCGTCGCGACCGTCGTGCTCGCCGCGGCCGCCCTCGCCACCGCCGGCACCGCGCACGCCGCCGCCCCCGCCCCCGCCTCGCACACCCGCGCCGCCCTGGACGTGACCTGCTCGCAGGCCTACCTCCCGCTGCCCGACCCGGCCTGCACCCCCGGCGCCACCAACCCGGACGTCACCCAGGACACCATCGACTCCACCATCTGCGTCCCGGGCTACAGCACCTCGATCCGCCCTTCCAGCACGTACACCAACCGCCTGAAGGTCCAGCAGATCGCCCAGTACGGCTACGACGACACCAACACGGCGGACTACGAGGAGGACCACTTCATCCCGCTGTCGCTCGGCGGCAACCCCACCGACCCGAACAACCTGTGGCCGGAGCCGCGCTACGCCACCGGCTCGAACAGCCAGTCCTCCACCGACAAGGACACCGTGGAGTACAAGCTCTACCGCGCCGTCTGCAACCACCAGGTGGACCTGGTGCCCGCCCAGCAGGCCATCGCCACCGACTGGACCACCGCGCTCTCCGTCCTCGGCCTCGGCTGATCGGAAAGCCGATCAGAAAACCGTCCGGCGCCGGCGCCCACGCCCTCACAGCGTGAGCGCCCGCGCCGAGGCGCTGATCGGCGACGGGAGTTCGGTACGACCGCGCAGATAGCGGTCCACCGCCGCGGCCGTCGCCCGCCCCTCGGCGATCGCCCAGACGATCAGCGACTGGCCGCGCCCGGCGTCCCCCGCGACGAACACGCCGTCGACGCCCGTGCCGAACCCGTCGTCCCGCTCCAGCGCGCCGTCCGGCCCGACGACCAGCCCGAGTTGGGCGAACAGCGGCTGGCCCGGCTCCGGCCCGGTGAAGCCCAGGGCGAGCAGCGCGAGCTGCGCCGGAAGGATCCGCTCGGTGCCCGCCCGGGCGCTGCGGTCGCCCGGCTCGGCCTCGGCGAAGCGCACGCCCGTCAGCCGTCCGTCCGGCCCCGGCTCGAAGCCGACCGTGGCCGCCGCGAACACCCGGGCACCCGATTCCGACTCCTCGTGCGAGGTGGTCTCCCGGTACACCTTGGGGTGGACCGGCCAGGGCTGCCCGGCCGCGCGGCGCTCCGGCGGGCGCGGGTTGATGTCCAGCTGGGTGACCGCGGCCGCGCGCTGGCGCAGCGCCGTCCCCAGGCAGTCGGCCGCGGTGTCCCCGCCGCCGACGATCACCACCTGCCGCCCCTCCGCGGACAGCGGCGAGACCGCACAGTCCCCCTCGTCCACCCGGTTCGCCCAGGTCAGGTACTCCATCGCCGGGTGCACCCCGGGCAGCCCGTGCCCGGGCACCGCCAGCTCCCGGCAGGCCGCGGCACCCACCGCGACCACCACCGCGTCGTACCCGGCCCGCAGTTGCTCGCCGGTGACGTCCCGCCCCACCCGCACCCCTGTGCGGAAGGCCGTGCCCTCGGCCCGCAACTGGTCGAGCCGCCGCTCCAATCGGTGCTTCTCCAGCCGGAACGGCGGTATCCCGTAGCGCAGCAGGCCGCCCGGGCGGTCGGCCCGCTCGTACACCGTGGTCGCGTGCCCGGCCCGGGTCAGCTGCTGGGCGGCGGCCAGCCCGGCCGGCCCCGAACCGACCACCGCGACCCGCCGGTGCGGGCCCCGCCGCTCGGGCGGCTGCGGGCGGTCCCAGCCCTGCTCCCAGGCCCGGTCGGCGATCGCCAGCTCGACGTTCTTGATCGTCACCGCGGCCCCGTCGATCGCCAGCACGCAGGCGCTCTCGCACGGCGCCGGACACAGCCGCCCGGTGAACTCCGGGAAGTTGTTGGTCGCCAACAGCCGCGCGGCCGCCGCCCGCCAGTCGTCCTCGGCCACCAGCCGGTTCCACTCCGGCACCAGGTTCCCCAGCGGGCAGGCGGCGTGGCAGAACGGCAGCCCGCAGTCCATGCACCGCGCCGCCTGTCCGCCGACCACCGGCAGCAGCGCCCCCGGCCGGTACACCTCCCGCCAGTCCCCCAGCCGCTCCTGCGCGTCCCGCCGCGCCCGCTCCGCTCGCGGGGTGGTGAGGAAGGCCATCCGGTCTGCCATCGCGGCCTCCCGCAGGGCGTGCCGACACGGACCCGGCGGCCCACCCGGCGGCGCGCCACCGTGTGGCCACCGTACGCCCACGAAGCAGCACGCGAAAGCCGTCAGCCGAAGAACCCCGCGACCCGCCCGCAACTGCCGTGAGCACGCCAGGGAGAATCTCCCCATGACCCACACCGTGCTGATCGCCGAGGACGACCGCGCCATCCGCGACTCGCTCACCCGCGCCCTGACGCTGGAGGGCTACCGGGTGCGGATAGCGGCGGACGGCACCCAGACCCTCGCCGTCCTCGCCGAGCAGCGCCCGGACGTCCTGGTTCTCGACGTGATGATGCCCGAGCCCGACGGCCTGGAAGTCTGCCGCCGGCTGCGCGCGGCCGGCGACCGCACCCCGGTGCTGATGCTCACCGCCCGGGTCGAGGTCCCGGACCGGATCGCCGGACTGGACGCCGGGGCCGACGACTACCTGGTCAAACCCTTTGACGTGGACGAGCTGTTCGCCCGGCTGCGGGCCCTGCTGCGCCGCCAGCCGCCCGGTCCCGTCGAGGACGTGCTGACCGTGGCCGACCTCCGGGTCGATCCCCCCGCCCGCCGGGCGTGGCGCGCCGGGGAGGAGCTGGAGCTGTCCCGCACCGAGTTCGACCTGCTGGAGCTGCTGACCCGGCACGCCGGCGCCGTGCTCGACCAGACCACCCTGTACGAGCGGATCTGGGGCTACGACTTCGGCCCCGGCTCCAAGAACCTCGCGGTGTTCATCGGCTACCTGCGCCGCAAGCTCGACCGCCCCGGTCTGGCCCCGCTGATCCACACCGTCCGCGGCGTCGGCTACACGCTGCGCGAGCCGTGACCGGCCCCGCGCGCCCGCGCCCCCAGCTGCCGCGCCCGGGCCTGCGCACCACCCTCGCACTGGCCTTCGCCGCGATGGCCGCCCTGGTCGCAGTGGTGATCGGCACGCTCGGCTACCGCGCCGCCGCCCACCTGATCCGCAACGACGAGACGGACGACTTCACCTCGGCCGTCCGGGCGGTGAGCGGCCAGGTCGAACGCGAGAAGCTGCACCCGGGGGACTTCAACGGTCCGAGCGGGCTGAGCGAGCAGCTGCTGCACCCGATCCGGGTCACCGCTCGGGCGCTGAACGCCGACGGGACCGTCCTCCCGGGCACCGCCCGCCTCGACCTCCCGACCACGGCCGCCGACCGCGAACTCGCTCGCGCCGACGCCCCCGCCCGGACGCTGACCGACGTACGCCACCTCGGCGGCAACACCTGCCGGGTGGGCGTGGTCTCGCTCGGCGGCGGCCGGGGCGCGGTCCAGATCGTGCAGCAACTCGGCGACATCGAGGCGCTGTTGGCAAAACTGCGCAAGCAGATGGTGGCCGTGGTGGCCGCCGTCGTGCTGATCGCCGGGGCGGCCGGCTGGCTGCTCGCCCGGCGGATCACCGGTCGGCTGGTTCGGCTCACCGACGCGGCCGAACTGGTCGCCGCCAGCGGTCGGTTGGACGTCGCGGTGCCCGCCGCCGGGACGGACGAGGTGGGCCGGCTCGGCCGCGCCTTCGACCGGATGCTGGTCCGGCTCGCCACCGCCAAGGAGAACCAGCGCCGACTGGTCCAGGACGCCGGGCACGAGCTGCGCACCCCGCTGACCAGCCTGCGCACCAACCTCTCGGTGCTGCCCGCCCTGGACCGGCTGCCGCCCGCGGAACGAGCCGCACTGATGGCCGATCTGGCCGAGGAGGCGCGGGAGTTGACCCTGCTGGTGGAGGAGCTGGTGGCGCTCGCCGCGGACCGCAAGGCGGACGAGGAGCCGGTCGAGGTGGTGTTGGCGGAGCTGGCCCATGCGGCCGCCGTGCAGGCGCGGCGGCGCAGCGACCGGGAGATCACCGTGGACGCGGACGACACCACCGTCACCGCCCGCCCGGACGCGCTGGCCCGCGCGGTGGGCAATCTGCTGGACAACGCCGCCAAGTTCGACCCGGCCGGGACGTCCCCGATCGAGCTGGTGGTGTGCGGCCCGCGGGTCGAGGTGCGCGACCGGGGCCCGGGCATCGACGCGGCCGACCTCGACCGGGTCTTCGACCGCTTCTACCGGGCCACCGCCGCGCGCAGCCTGCCCGGTTCGGGCCTCGGCCTGGCCATCGTGGCCGAGGTGGCCCAGTCTCACGGCGGCACCGCCTTCGCCGCCAACCGCGAGGGCGGCGGCGCGGTGATCGGCTTCACCATAGGCGGCTGACCACGCGAACGGGCCCGGTGCCTCGGAGCACCGGGCCCGCAGCTACGTCGGGATCAGACGGCGGCCAGCAGCCCCCGCCCGAGCCAGTCGGCGTTGTCCTTCACGCCCGGCAGGACGAAGAAGTACCCGCCGCCGGTCGGCGATATGTAGTCCACCAGCGGCTCGTCGATCAGCCGGGTCTGGGTGGCCTCGAACTGCCGCACCACGTCCTGCTGGTAGCAGCAGAACACCAGGCCCATGTCCAGGTTGCCGGCCCTGTCGATGCCGCGGTCGTAGTTGAAGCCGCGGCGCAGGATGCGCGAGGTGTCGGTGTCGGCGGTGCGCGGGTTGGCGAGGCGGATGTGCGCGTTGAGCGGTATCGCCTTGCCGTCCGGGTCCTTGCCGTAGTCTGGCGCGTCGGTCTCCTGGTGGCCGTCCAGCGGCGCGCCGGTGTCACGGCGGCGGCCGAACATCTTCTCCTGCTCGGTGAGCGTGACGCGGTCCCAGAACTCGATCAGCATCCGGATGATCCGGATCACCTGGTAGCTGCCGCCGGTCGCCCAGGCGGGCTCGCCCATCCCGTCGGTGACCCAGATCAGCCGGTCCATCTCCCGGGAGGAGGTGGCGTCCGGGTTGACGATGCCGTCCTTGAAGCCGAGCAGGTTGCGCTGGGCGCCGTCCGGGCGGGACTGGTTCTGGAAGCCGTCGATCCGCCAGAGGATCTGCAGCGCGCCGCGGGTGTGCCGGGTGATGTCGCGCAGCGCGTGCAGCACGGTGTCCTGCTGGTCCGCGCAGATCTGCAGCGAGAGGTCGCCGTGCAGTTCGGCGGCCTGCAGGTTGTCGTTGGGGAAGGTCTTCATCGGCGTCAGCTTGACCGGCTTGGCCTTGGCCAGCCCGTAGCGGTCGTCGAACAGCGAGGCGCCGACGCCGACCGTGACGGTCAGGTTGTCGGTGGGCACCGTCGGGCCGAGGATGCCGCTGTCGGACGGCGGCGCGCCGACGCCGAGGTCCGGCGGGGTGCCGCCAGCGGTGAGGAAGCGGATCCGCTCGGTCAGGGTCTTGAACAGGTCCTCCAGGCCCTTGCGGTCCTGGGCGATCACCTGGCAGGAGATGAAGGCGGCGTAGCCCGGGGTCGGGGTGGTGATGCCGGCCTGGTGGTCGCCGTGGAACGGGACGGCACCGGTCTTCGACAGGTGGCTGTCCCCCGCGACGGCCTGGCCAGCGCCGAGGGTGAAGCCCCCGCCGGCGAGCACGGCGGCCCCGGCACTCGCGCCGAGCGCGGCCCGCACGAAGCTGCGCCGGGCCGGTCCGGCCGGGCAGCCGCCCTGCTCGGCGCCCTGGGCGGCCGCGGCGGCGTGCGGGAAGGGGCAGGACCCGGTGGCTGCGGTCTGGTCGGTCATCAGGCGGCCTTCCGGATCTCAAGGAGCGCGGGGATGGGCGAGAGGTCTTCGAGCAGCTGGCCGGTGGCACCGTTCAGCTGGCGTCGGCTGTCGGCGGGCAGCTTGTCCAGCGGGGTCCAGCCGTCGGCGGTGCGGGCGGCGGCGACCAGGTCGCCGATCCGCTTCATCCCGGCGTTGACCCGGACCAGCACCTGCGGGTCGCGCTCGTCGAGCAGCGGCTGCAGCAGGGTCAGCAGCTCCTGGGTGCCGGCCAGGTTGGCCTGGGCGGTGGCCAGGTTGGTGCCGCTGCCCATGTCGGTGTCGCCGGTCAGCTCGAACTGCAGGGTGTTCTCCAGGATCTCGTGGGCGCGCAGCGGCAGGTCGCCCGGGTCGAAGTCCTGGGTGGGGAAGTCGTGCACCAGCTTGGCGACGTTCTGGGCGAGCTCGTCGGCGACCGGTGTCAGGTCGGCGGCGGACTGGCCGTGCCAGAGGCCGTACTCCAGGCGCAGGAAGCCGGTGAAGTCCTTGTCCCCGGCCTTGTCGGCGAAGCCGTCGGCGCGGCCGTCGATCTTCTTGTCGAGGTCGGCGAAGGTGCCGTAGGCGGCGCCGAGCGAGGCGTACTGCAGGTGGGCGGTGAGCCAGTCGGCCTTGGCGGCGTTGAGGTCGCCGGCGTGCACGTCGGTCTGGATCTTCTGGGTCTGCGTCATCAGGGTCGCGAGGCCCTTGACGACGTAGTCCTTGTAGCTGTCCAGCGGGGCCTTGAGGTCGTCCTCGGTGACCGGCTTGACCGCCTTGACCTCGGTGCCGCCGCTGACGTGGACGGCGGCGGAGGTGACGGTCTTCCCGCCGGTGGGCACGCAGCGCCAGGCGTAGTCGCCGGAGCCGATGGTGGCGGTCAGCGCGCGGGTGGTGCCGGGGGCCAGGCCCTCGATCTCGCCGTAAACGGCGCCGGTGCCCGGGTTGACCAGGTAGACCTCGGAGACCTTGTCGCCGGTGTTGTGCATCTGGAACACCTGCTGGCCCGGCTGCGGGTCGGCGAAGCCCTTGCCGCACTCCTGCTCGGAGACCGAGACGGTGGCGGTGCTGTCCTGCTTGCCGTCGCTGGCGGCGATCACGACGCCGGCCACCACGGCCGGGACGGCGACCAGCGCGGTGGGCACCACCCAGCGCGGACGGCCCGCGCGCACCTGCTCGGCCCGCTCCGCGTCCGCCTCGGCCTCGGCACTCGGGGCCTTCTCGGCGGCCGCCGGGGCCGGGGTCGCCTTGCCGCCGCGGATGCCCTCGACGAACAGGGTCATCACGATGCTCAGGTACGCGATGTAGCCGACGACCTGGAGGACCGTCATGGTGACGGTCAGGTTGAGGATGCCCTGGACCAACGTGGCGTACCAGGAGGAGGCGTCCAGGTGGCCGCTCAGGTCGAAGGCGTAGCTGCCGGCACCGCCGACCAGCCCGGACTCCTGCAGGTCGCGCAGGCCGTAGCCGAGCACGCCCGCCGCGACGATGATCAGGCCGACGCCGGTGATGGTGAAGAACCGGGTGAGGTTCATCTTCAGCGCCCGGCGGTACAGGCCCCAGCACAGGCCGGTGGAGAGCAGCAGACCGACAGCGGCGCCGATCAGCGGGCCGGTGGACTCCCCGGCGGTGCGGACGTTGGTCCACAGGAAGAGCGAGGTCTCCAGGCCCTCGCGGGCGACCGCGAGGAAGCTGGTGAGCACCAGCGCGCCGGCACCCATCGCCAGCGAGGCCTGGACCTTCTCCTTCAGGTCGGCGGAGAGGGTGCGCGCCGAGCGGCGCATCCAGAACACCATGGCGGTGACGAAGCCGACCGCGATCAGGCTCAGCACCCCGCCGAACGCCTCCTGGGCGTGGCCGGAGAGGTTGGCGGCGGTGAAGGTGAGCACCGCACCGAAGCTGAGACTGAGCGCGACGGCGGCCGCGACGCCCGTCCACACCTGGGGCAGTCGGCCCTTCTGACCGGCCCGTACCAGAGTGGCGACCAGGATCGACACGATCAGGCCCGCTTCCAGGCCTTCGCGTAGCCCGATCAGAAAGCTGGGAAACGCCTCATCCCACATGCAGCGGGCTCCTCCCCCGGGCCGCCCCGGGTTGTACCTGTCCTCGGCGCGCCGCCGCGGTGACGGCGGAACGGCACGGCGAACGCCCCGGACACCGAGGTCCGGGGCGCTTCGCTTAGCTTAGGCAAACCTTAGAGCCGCTGTGGTCAACTGCACCCCTGCTTCAGGTAAGGGTTCGGTATGGGAACGCCCATGCGGCCGTCAACTCGGCGGGTCACAGGGCCGGGGGGAGACCGACATCACCCCCACCACTGCTCGGGCGCCTCCGGCTCCGGAGGAACCGTCACCGGTTCGGCGCAGCGCACCAGCAGTTCCCCCTCCCCCGCCTCGGTGACCAGGAAGCCGTGCTCGCGCAGGACGAGCGCGGCCGCGCCGCTCACCGCTGCTCGCGCCTCCCCGGAGGGCGGCCCGTCCGGCGCGACACCCGGCGACCAGCCGAGCACCACGCCCTCGGGGTGGTGGCCGATCGACAGCGGCGAGGGGCCCGACCCGGTGTCGAACCCGGCGCGGGCCAGGGCCTCGGTGACGTCCTCGAAGAGTTCACGGTGATCCGCCATTGGCGCAGCGTAGGCCCCGGCCCGCGCGACTCCCGGACGCGGCGCGCGCCGAACGGTTCAGCTGCACCCGGGCGCAGCATCGACGCCCGTTGGGCCGACCGGGGCCAGCCGATCGGGCGTCAGGAACCCCCGTCCGGCCCGACACGAGCGGCCGGACGGGCCGATGGACGTGCACAGTCGGCCCCCTGCCGACAGCATGACAGAGTAAGCGCTCCATCACCCTGAGCAACGGGTCCAGCGGAACACCTGGTCCGCGCGCCGGTCCGACCGGCGGGCCCGTATCGAGAGGTCCCATGATCACAACACTTCGCCGGCCGGGGTTCCCGCCGGCGGGCCTCCACCACGGCACGCCGAGAATGCCGGGGAGCCCGTCGTGAGAGCCGACCAGCAGTCGCAGCCGGGACCGGTGACCAGCACGCGCGCCAAGCCCGCCAACAAGGCCGAGGCCCTGGCCGACTGGACCGACGGCCGGCTCGGCATCTACTCCCTGGCCAAGTCCAACCTGCGCAAGATCTTCCCCGACCACTGGTCCTTCATGCTGGGCGAGATCGCGCTCTACACCTTCGTCATCATCATCCTGACCGGCGTCTGGCTGACCTTGTTCTTCCAGCCGAGCATGGGCGAGGTCGTCTACGAGGGCTCCTACGTCCCGCTCAGGGGCATCGAGATGTCCCAGGCCTACGCCTCGACCATCGACATCAGCTTCGACATCCGCGGCGGCCTGCTGATCCGCCAGATCCACCACTGGTCGGCGATCGTGTTCGTCGCCGCAATGCTGACGCACATGATGCGCGTCTTCTTCACCGGCGCGTTCCGCAAGCCGCGCGAGATCAACTGGGTCTTCGGCGCACTGCTGCTGTTCCTCGGCATGTTCGACGGCTTCATGGGCTACTCGCTGCCGGACGACCTGCTCTCCGGCACCGGCATCCGGTTCATGGAGGGCGCGATCCTGGCCGTGCCGATCGTCGGCACGTACATCCAGATGTTCATGTTCGGCGGGCAGTTCCCGGGCGTCCTCATCGTGCCGCGACTGTTCACCGTGCACATCCTGCTGATCCCGGGAATCATGGTGGGCCTGCTCGCGGCGCACCTGATCCTGGTCTTCTACCACAAGCACACCCAGTTCGCCGGACCCGGCCGCACCAACAAGAACGTGGTCGGCATGCCGCTGATGCCCGTCTACATGGCCAAGGCGGGCGGCTTCTTCTTCCTGGTCTTCGGCGTGGTCGCGGTCATGGCGGCGATCGCCACGGTCAACCCGATCTGGGCGTACGGCCCGTACCGGCCCGACCAGGTGTCCACGGACGCCCAGCCGGACTGGTACATGGGCTTCTCCGAGGGCCTGATCCGAGTCATGCCCGGCTGGGAGATCAGCGTCTGGGGCGGCCACACCCTGAACCTCGGGGTGTTCATCCCGCTGGTCATCTTCCCGACCGTGCTGGTGCTCCTCTGGGGCTACCCGTTCATCGAAGCATGGATCACCGGGGACCGCGGCGAGCACCACATCGCCGACCGCCCGCGCAACGCCCCGGTCCGCACGGCTTACGGCGCGGCCTGGATGGGCCTGTACCTGGTCCTGCTGGTCGGTGGCGGCAACGATCTGCTCGCCACCCACTTCCGCCTGTCGATCAACACGATCACCTACTTCGTGCGGGCCGGCTTCTTCGCCGTACCGGTGGTCGTCTTCGTGATCACCAAGCGGTGGTGCCTGGGCCTGCAGCGGCGGGACAAGGAGAAGGTGCTGCACGGCCGGGAGACCGGTGTCATCCAGCGGCTGCAGCACGGCGAGTACATCGAGGTGCACGCACCGCTGCCGCAGGGCCGGATGTACACCCTCACCGCGCACGACCAGCCCGAGCCGGTCGTGCTGGAGCCCGAGGTGGACGAGAACGGCGTGGCCCGCAAGGCCGGACTGTGGACCCGCACCCGCGCCAAGCTGTCCCGCGGCTTCTTCGGCGAGGGCAGCCAGATCCCCAAGCCGACCGTCGAGGAGCACGAGGAGGTCAGCAGCGGCCACGGCCACCACTGATCCCCGCATCGAAGTCAGCGAGGGCCCGCTGCGCCGGAAACGGCACAGCGGGCCCTCGGCGCATCCGGGCGCTCAGCCCCGCAGAACGGCGGGAACGACCGCGAACAGTGCGGCAGCCAGGGTGACGGTGAGGCAGAGCGCCGCCCAGCGGGCGCAGATCCGGCGGCACTCGGCGCGGTAGCGGGCGGCCAGCCGGCGGCAGCGATCGACGGCGCGGTCCACGACCTCCTCGGCGTAGCGCAGCCGGTCGGCGGCGTAGGCCTGTTCGAGGCTCTCCCGTTCCGCGTCCGGCAGCCAGGGGAACTGCGCGGCGAAGGCCTGGGCGTCGCGTCCGGCCGCCGCAACCTCCGCCTCCCAGGCGAGGAAGCCCTCGATGCGGGCGATCTCCACCCGGGGGTTCACCCGGCCGCCGGCGTCGTCGGCGGGCCTGCCCTGGCGAGGGCTCCGCGCTCTCGGCGGACGCTGTCTGCCACCCATGGCCGCTCCTCAAGTCCTGTCGAGTCGTCCCGCCGGGAAACCTGCGGGAATGGGCTCCCGGTTGGGATCGCTCCGCAACCAGGAAACTACTATCAGCGACGAACCGCAGGTGGCGGGCGGCTCGCCATGACCCGTCCGGAGGGGAAAAACTTGCGTGTCGCGCACTATTGCGTGACGCGCAGTTTTTACGGGACAGTGGAGCCCATGACGAACGGGCAACCCGGTCTGCGGGAACGGAAGAAGGCCGCGACGAGGGAGGCACTGAGCTGGGCGGCGCTGTGCCTGGCGGTGGAACGGGGGCTGGAGAACGTCCGGGTGGAGGACATCGCGGCCGCGGCCGGGGTGTCCCCGCGCACCTACAACAACTACTTCTCCAGCAAGGCCGAGGCGATCGTCTTCCGGCACCGCGACCGGATCCTGCAGGCCGCCGGGGCACTGCGGACCCGCCCGGCGGAGGAGCCGTTGTGGGAGGCGCTGACCCACGCCCTCGTCGCACCGTACGGCGGCGCGGCCGAGGAGCCCGACCCGCACTGGGTCGCCGCCGTGCGACTGCTGCTGCGCGAGCCGTCGCTCCAGGCCGAGCTGCTCCGCGGCGGCGGGGCGATCCGGGCCGAGCTGGCGGCAGCGGTGGCCGCCCGCACCGGGACCGACGCCGACCGGGACCTCTACCCGAAGCTGGTCGCCTCGGCCGCGCTCTCCGCGCTGCAGGTCGCCAACGAGCACTACCTGGCCGCCGACCCGGTGGTGCCGTTCCAACCGCTGTTCGCCGAGGCGCTGCGACAGCTGGCGGCCGGGCTGCCCGATCCGTCATCCCGGTGAACTCACCGCATCTGAGGGGGATTTGAAATGATCAACGATGTCGTCATCGTCGGGGCCGGCCCGGCCGGGCTGTTCCTGGCCGGCGAACTGGCGCTGGCCGGGGTCCGGCCGGTGGTGCTGGACCGGCTGCCCGCGCGCTCGGGCGAGCAGAAGGCCAACGGCCTGGTCGGCCAGGTGCTCCGGCTGCTCGACCACCGCGGCCTGTACCAGCAGCTCAGCGGCGTCCCGGGCGCACCGCAGCCCGTGCCGCGCTTCGTGTTCGGCGCCTTCCCGCTGGAACTGCACCGGCTCGACCACAACCCGCTGCACGCCGTGCCCGTGCCCCAGCACCGGATCGAGGAGGTGCTGGAGGAGCACGCCCACGTACTGGGCGTCACCGTGCGCCGCGGCTGCGAGGTCACCGGCTTCAGCCAGGACTCGACCGGGGTGACCGTCGACGTCCACGGCCCCGACGGCGCCGGGCAGTTGCGCACCCGCTACCTGGTCGGCGCGGACGGCGGCCGCAGCACCGTCCGCAAGCTCGCCGGGATCGGGTTCCCCGGCGTCACCTCGCCCGACCCGGTCTCCCGCGTCGCGCACGTGCTGCCTCCCGAGGGGCTCCGCACCACCGACAGCGGCGAGGTCCTGCTGCCCGGCTGCCCGACCCCGTTCCGCACGTACACCCACACCCGCACCGACCACGGCGTGTTCGTCATCTCCCCCTTCAGCCCGGACGCCGTCATGATCGCGACCATGGAGTGGGGCGGCCCGCCGGTGGACGAGCAGACCCCGCTCACCCTGGACGAGCTGCGCGCCAGCGTCCACCGGGTGACCGGCGCCGACCTCCCGCTCGCCCCGGCCCGTACCGCAGGACCCTTCACCCCGCGCCGCACCGTCGGCCACAACACCCGGCTCGCCGAGCGCTACCGCGACGGCCGCGTCCTACTGGTCGGCGACGCCGCCCACGTGCACGCCGCGACCGGCGGACCCGGCCTCAACCTCGGCCTGCAGGACGCCGCCAACCTCGCCTGGAAGGTGGCCGCCGAACTCCAGGGCTGGGCCCCGCCCGGCCTGCTGGACAGCTACCACCGCGAGCGCCATCCGATCGGCGAGCGGGTGTTCATGCACTCCCAGGCCCAGATCGCGCTGATGGCCCCCGGCCACGGCACCACCGCGCTGCGCGCCCTGGTCGGCGAACTGCTCTCGCACGAGGACAACCTCGCCCGGATCGCCGCCCTGATGGCGGGCAGCGACATCCGCTACGACACCGGCTGCCCGCACCCCTCGGCCGGCGGCTTCGCCCCGGAACTCGCGCTGACCACCGCCGACGGCCCGGTCCGGCTCGCCGAACTCACCCGCGGCGGAGGGGCATTGCTGCTCGACCTCACCGGCGGGTCGCTCGGCCTGGCGGACCGGGCGGCCGGGTGGAAGGACCGGGTGGACGTGGTGGCGGTGGAGTGCGCCGAACCGCCGGCCGGGGCGCTGCTGCTGCGCCCGGACGGGTACGTCGCCTGGGCCTCGGAGGTCGACGACGCCCCGGCAGGGCTGGAGCGGGCGCTGCGCACCTGGTTCGGCGAGCCGCGCGTCTGAGTACCCGTACCCGGGCGGACTGAGTATCCCACCTCTGCCCGGGCAGGTCGGTGCGGCCGGAGCACGGAGGGCGTGAGCGAGCGCAGCGAGTTCATCATCAAGAGGTGCGCATGGGCGAATGCCCCTGCCGAGCGAAGCGAGGTGGGTGCGTGAGCCGATTCGCACCCACCACCGGCCGCCCGACCGCTGCTGCCCGCGGCGAGTGGTGGACGGTGCCGCAGAACGCCACCGCGGTGTACCTGGTCCTGCTGTTGCCGGTCGGGGTCCTCCGGGGCCTCGCCGAGATGATGACCGACTCCTGCAGGACCGCCGGGCCCGCTCCCTCGTCCGGCGAGGGGCGGGCCCGGCGAAAGCCTTCCGGCGGTGGGGGACAATGGACCGCATGTCCCGACGTCGTTCCGCGCCCCGCACCGCCGCTCCCCGGCTGCTGCCCTCCTCCCCGTGCCCGTGCGGCCTGCCCGCCGCCTACGGCGACTGCTGCGGCCGACTGCACCGCGGCCAGGCGGCGGCCGCCACCGCCGAGTCGCTGATGCGATCCCGGTTCAGCGCCTTCGCCGCCCACGACGAGGCCCACCTGCTGCGCACCTGGCACCCGGACACCCGGCCCGCCGAGGTGGACTTCGACCCGGCGCTGCGCTGGACCCGGCTGGAGGTGGTCTCCACCACCGAGGGCGGCGCCTTCCACGCCGAGGGCACGGTCGCCTTCCGGGCGCACTGGACCGAGGGCGGCGAGGAGGGCGTGCTCACCGAGCACAGCCGGTTCGTCCGGCACGAGGGCGCCTGGGTGTACCTGGACGCCCTCTCGCTCGGCTGAGGCTCCACCGACGGGTGCCGCCTACAGGTAGTCGTCCAGGCGGCCCAGCGAGAAGCCGGCCGCGGTGACGTCGTTGACCACCTTGCGCAGCAGGTCCGGCATGGTGGCCTTCCAGTCGGCGGTGCCCCGGAAGTGGGTGAGGATGATGTCGCCCGGGTGCAGCTTCCGGTCGTCGTAGCGCCACTCCATGTGGTCCGGGAAGGCCTCCTCGTTCCACATCGGCACCGCCTGCACGCCGCAGGACGCGGCCGCGCGCAGGGTGTCGTCGTTGTACTCGCCGTACGGGGGCCGGAAGAGCCGGGGGCGGACGCCGATCTGCTGCTCCAGCTGGTCCTGCTGGTCGCAAATCTCCTGGCGCTGGGTCTCGTAGTCGAGGACCTTGAGGTTGCGGTGGTTGATCGTGTGGTTGTTGATCTCCACGCCCTGCTTGTGCAGGTCCCGGTAGTAGCCGTAGTTGTCGCGGACGAGGTAGTCGGAGAGGAAGGCGCTGAGCGGGATCCCCAGTTCCCCGGCCATCCTGGAGAACTCCGGGTCCTTCTCGAAGCCGTCGTCGACGGTCAGGAAGACCACCTTGTCGTTGGTCGGCACCCGGAACACCACGGGCGGGCGGCCGTCCTTCAGCTTGACGCCCTGCACCGGGGTGAGCGCGGCCCTGGTCGCCGGGCGCGGCGGTGCCTTCAGCGGAGGGCGGTCCAGGCCCCAGCGCTGTGCGGTCTCCAGCGCGGCGCGGGCGACCGACTCCTGGCGGGCCACCGCCTCGCCACTGGTGTCCTCCTCCTGGCGGGCCAGTCCCGGCAGCATCTGCGGTGCGGCGGGCGGGCGGGCCGGCCCGCGGTCCGCTGCGGCGACCCCGGCAGCGGGTGCCGGGGCCGCCTTCGGGTGGGCGGGGGCGGCCGGCCCGGCGCAGCCGGCGACCACGGCGGAGAGGCAGACGGTGGCCAACAGGCCTACCCGTGCACCGCCCCGCTGCTTCTGACTTCCCCTCAGGCCCGCGCCGGTGCGACAAACTGATGGTCCGTTCATAGCTGCCAGTGCTCCCCCGTCGCGCACCGCCGCCAATCCCCCCATCACCCGCCCGGGGCAACGGCGCGCCGCTCGCCTTGCCGTTCCTTTGCCGAAGCAGCCGGAACCGGGGCGAAAACCCTTTGCGGCGCCGGCACCGGGGAATGGATCATGCGCGCATGACGAACAACGCGCCCCGCCGCCCCGACCTCTGGGCCGTCACCACTGCCGACGTGACCACCCCCGAGGCCCTGGAGCTGCTGCGCGAGTACTACTACGACGTGGCCAACCGCTACTACCGCCTCCACCTCGGCCGGGAGGGCGCCCCGGAGGAGCTGGAGACCGGCCTCGCCGACTCCCCCAGCGACGACCTCGCCGCGCCGACCGGACTCTTCCTGCTCGGCCACTACGACGGCACCGCCCACTCCTGCGCCGGCCTGCGCCGCTACGACGCCACCACGGTGGAGCTCACCCGCGTCTTCGTCCGCCCCACCGTCCGCGGCACCGGCGGCGGCGCCCGCCTCCTGGCCGCCGTCGACGAGGCCGCCCGCACCATGGGCGCCGACCGGATCATCCTGGACACCCGCCTCGACCTGGTCGAAGCCCGCGCGCTGTACCTGCGGAACGGCTACCGGGAGATCCCCGCCTACAACAGCGGGCCGTACGCCCAGGTCTGGTACGGCAAGGACCTCACCGTGGCTGTGCAGTAGCCGAGTTGACTCCTCACCGACGACCGGGTCTACCTCGCGCCCGCGTCCGAGTAGCGGTCCAGGGCCGCCGCCAGTTCGGCGGCCGAGGGCGGGTTGGCGCCGGGGCGGGAGACGGTGAGAGCGGCAGCCGTTACGGCCTGGGTGAGGCAGCCGGCCAGGCCGGTGCCGGAGGCGCGGGCGTGCAGGAGGGCGGCCATGAAGGAGTCCCCGGCGCCGACGGTGTCCGCGACCGGGACCGGGACGGCCGGCGCCTGCTCGCGGCCGCCGTCCAAGCCGACGGCGAAGGCGCCCTCGGCGCCGAGGGTGACGGCTACCAGGGTGGGGCCGAGGGTGAGCCAGCGCTCGGCGACGGCCTCCGCGGGCTCGCCCGGGTAGAGCCAGGCCAGGTCCTCGTCACTGGCCTTGACCAGGTCGCTCAGCGCCACGCAGCGCTCGACCCGGCGGACGGCCTCCGCCCGCTCGCCCATCAGTGCGGGGCGCACGTTCGGGTCGTAGCTGACCTGCGCCCGGCCACACCACCGTTCCACCAGGGCCAGCACCGAGGCCGCGCCCGGTTCGGTGACCGCGCCGATCGAGCCGAGGTGGATCGCCCCGGGAGCGGAGGCGAGGTCGGTCGGCGGGAGGGTCCAGCCGATGTCGAAGGTGTACTGCGCCCGCCCCCGCCCGTCCAGCCGGACCACCGCCGAGGGCGTCCGCGACACCTCGGCGACCCGGACCTCCACCCCGGCGGACTCCAGGTGTTCGCGGATCAGCCGCCCGTTGTCGTCCGCCCCCAGTTCGGTGAGCAGCGCGGCGGGCCGGCCCAGCCGGGCCAGGCCGTAGGCGAGGTTCGCGGGGCTGCCGCCGGGGTGCACGACGTCCGGGGCCCCGTCCGTGCGGACGACGTCGGCGACGCACTCGCCGATCACCAGGACGTGTGAATCGGGGCTGGTCACTGCGGCTCCTGGCATCCGGTACGCGGGCGTCGTCTCGGGCGTCAGCCTACGGGGTGCTGCCGGGAGCCGTCAGGGCATGAAGTACGGCCGCCGGACCTGGCCAGGTTCTCCGACGGCCGTGGCCCCGTCCGTCAGGGGACGGAGCACTTCGAACGCTAGACCCCGTCCGGGCGCCCCACCATCGCGGTGAGCCGTCCGGGGGATGTCCGGGTGTCGTCACGATCCGGGCCGGTCCCGGCCGCGCGGGCCTGACGGTCCACTAGCATCCGTGCCGGTGCGTCGCGCGCGTACCGCGGCACGGCCCCGATCGTTTGGCTCCCGAAGTGCGGTGATCACCCTGCTCAGGCCCCGTGCCGGTCTCGCCCTGACGCTCGCGCTCAGCGCGGCGCTGCTGTCCGCCAGTGTCCCGTCGGCCACCGCCGCGGACGGGCTGGGCGATCCGGTCTTCCCCTCGCTCGGCAACACCGGCTACCGGGCGCTCGCGTACGACCTCGCCTTCGAGTACCGGGCCGACACCCGCACGGTGGACGCCACCGCGGTGATCACCGCCCGGACGTCCCGGACGCTCGCCGGCCTGTCGCTGGACGCGCTCGGCCTGAAGGTGCGGGCCGTCCGGGTCGACGGGCGGCCGGCCGAGTTCACCATCCACGACGAGAAGCTGACCGTCACCCCGGCGAAGCGGCTGCCCCGCGGCACCACCGTGCGGCTGACCGTCGAGTACACGGCCGACCCGCGCGCCAAGCTGCCGCACACCGGCTGGGTCCCGACCCCGGACGGCTTCGCGGTGGCCGGCCAGCCGGACAGCGCCCACACCGTGTTCCCGTGCAACGACCACCCCGGCGACAAGGCCCGCTTCTCCATCGCGGTGACCGCGCCGGACAGCCTGCTGGGCGTCGCCAACGGGGAGTTGGCGGATACCGAGCGGCTGGGCGACGGCCGCACCACCCGGCGGTACGTCTCCCGCGAGCCGATGGCCACCGAGCTGGTCCAGGTCTCAGTCGGCTACTACACCGTCCGGGAGCGCACCGGCCCGCACGGGCTGCCGCTGCGCGACGTCGTCCCAACCGCCCGAGCCGCCGGGCTGGAACCGGCCCTGAACCTCACTGCCGACCAACTCAGCTGGGCTGAACAGCACTTGGGCCCGTTCCCGTTCGAGTCCTACGGCCTGATGCCCGCCAACACCGACGACCCGGCAGCCTTTGCCTTCACCGGCCTGGAGACCCAGACCCTCACCCTCTACAAGCCGAACTTCCTGCGCCAGAGCGAGTCGGAGATCGGCTCGCACATGATGCACGAGCTGGTGCACTCCTGGTTCGGCGACAGCGTCTCCCCCGCGACCTGGGCCGACCTGTGGCTCAATGAGGGGCACGCCGACTTCTACGGCCTCACCTACCGCTACGAGCGCGGCTGGCCGGACGCCTGGGGCTACACCACCCTGGCGGACCGGATGCGCTACCTGTACGGCCTCGGAGACCAGTGGCGGCACGACGCCGGGGCGGTCGCCTCCCCCACCGCCGGCCACCTCTTCGACAACCAGCGCTACACCGGCGGCGCGCTGGTGCTGTTCGCGCTGCGGGAGAAGGTCGGCGCGGACACCTTCGACCGGATCGAGCGCACCTTCCTGCGCGAGCACCGGTACGGCACCGCGACCACCGAGGACTACGTCCGCACGGCCTCCGCGGTGTCGGGGCAGGACCTCGGCGGGTTCCTCACCGACTGGCTGTACGGGCTGCGTACGCCGCCGATGCCGGGGCACCCGGACTGGGCGGTGGGACCGGTGTCCTCGGCGCCGCCCGCCGCCGCCCGGCGGCTCGAAACCGAGGCGGTGCAGGGGTCGGGGACGCTCTGATCTCCTTTCGTATGGTCTGGTGCCTTTCGCCCGCCCGGTCACGCGGGGAAGTGCGTCCGGGCGCTCCCCGCGCGCCCCTGACCGGTCGGGGCCGGGCGGGCCATGGTGGTCCCCACGGCCCGCCCGCCGCCCGGCCGAGTCCCGGCCGGCTCGCGGGCCGTCCAAGGTCCGCGGCCCGCCCGCCCTCCTGCGTGCCTGCCCGCCTACCCGCCGTGAGAAGATTTCCGCCGTAGGCGGCAACCCGCCCCGCCGCCCACCGCGTTCAGCAACCGTGAGAACAACACCATCGAGGACGCGGCCCGACCGGCCGCCACGGCTGACAGGAACGGTGCGGAGACCATGGCGGGGACGGCAGCAGGATGAGGGACGCAACACCGGACTTCGCGGAGTTCGTCGCCGCCTGCAGTCCGAAACTGTTGCGCACGGCCTGGCTGCTGACCGGCGACCCGCACCAGGCCGAGGACCTGCTGCAGACCGCGCTGGCCAAGGTCTGGCCCCGCTGGGAGCGGATCGCGCCCGACCGGCCCGAGGCCTATCTGCGGAAGGTGATGGTCAACTGTCACGTCTCCTGGTGGCGGCGACGCTGGACCGGGGAACTGCCGCACGGCGAACTGCCGGAGCCGCCGCCGGCGGCCGCCGACCCCTTCGAGGGGGTGGTGCTCGGCCAGGTGGTCGCCGAGGCGGTCAGGGCGCTGCCGCCGCGCCAGCGCGCCGTGGTGGTGCTGCGCTTCTTCGAGGACCTCAGCGTGGAGGAGACCGCCGAGGTGCTGCGGTGCACCACCGGCACGGTGAAGAGCCAGACGCACCGGGCGCTGGCCGCCCTGCGCGGACGGCTCCCGGCCCGGGAACTGCTGCTGGACGGGGGAAGCCTTGAGCGGGTCTGACCCGACGCGCGACAACGCGGAGGCCGAGGAGGAGGAGCTGCGCGTCCTGCTGCGCCGGGCCGTCCCCGCCCTGGCCACGCCGGAGGACCGGATGGAGCGGGTGCTCGCACGCGCCGACCGGAGCAGGCGACGGCGGCGGGCCACCGGGATCGGACTCGGCCTCAGCGGCGGGCTGCTCGCCGCTGTGCTGGCCGCCGCGCCGGCGATCGCCCCGGCACCGGACCGGGACGCGGTCGGGCCGGCGGCGGAGCGCCCGGCGGGCACCTCTTCGCCCTCGCACGCGCCGACGCCGTCCGTCTCGCCCCCGCAGTCCGGGAACCTCGTGCGCTTCCCGCAGGCCGACGGTCTCACCGCGGCCCTGCCGCCGGGCTGGTACGCACAGGTCTCGGGCGTGGACGGCCCGGGCGACCACCTCGGCTACCTGGCCAACCGGCAGTTCGACACGAAGGTCCCCTGTCCCCAGACGGCCGTTTTCTGCCCGCCGATCGGAGCGCTGACCTCGGACCGGGCCCTCCTCACCGTGAAGGTGGTCGGGATTGCGGACTCGGCCGGGGCGACCGGCGGGGAGACCACCGGCATGGTCGGCATCGCGGTCGACAAGGACTGCGCCAGCCAGAACGGCAATCAGGAACTCGTCGGGCACCGGAGCGTCATCCTCTGGAACACCAGTGTGCGGATCGAGCTGACGGCCTGTGTCCGGGCGCCCTCGGACCAGACGCTGCAGCAGGTGCAGCAGGTGCTCGACTCGCTCCGGGTCGCCCGCTGACCTTCCGCCCGTCCTCCTGACCACTCGTTTGACGAAACCGATTCGCCATGTCCCTACCCCGTCACGCCTTCGTGGGGTTGACGGCGCTGCTCCTGACGGGCTGCGCGTCCGCAGGCCCGCCGTCCGGCCCGGTCCTCGATGCCCGGGCCGCACCCTCCACCGCCGCGCCGTCGGCCCCCCACCCCGCCACCTGTCCCGGCGGCACGGCCGGCGCCACCCGAACTGCCGCGCCGGCTCCCGGGTGTCGGGCCGCAATTGGCTGCCGCTCTGCCGGCCGGGGCGCGGCAGGCGCTGGTGGTCACCGGTGACGGTCCCGACTCCTCTACCGGTCATGCCGTCCTCTACCGCAACGACGGTGACGGCTGGCGCGCCGGGCCCACCTGGCCGACCCGCAACGCTCTGCGCGGCTGGACCACCGACCACCACGTGAACGACCTGCGCAGCCCCGTCGGGGTGTTCACGCTCAGCGACGCGGGCGGCATCCGGCCCGACCCCGGCAGCCGGCTGCCGTACAGCCGCTCCGGCGCCTTCACGATCTCCGGCACCGGGTTCGAGGACGAGCCGCTCGCCGGGTCCTTCGACTACGTCGTCGCCGTCGACTACAACCGTGTCCCCGGCTCCTCCCCGCTCGACCCGCGCCGCCCGCGCGGTGGCGCGTACGGCGGCGGCATCTGGCTGCACGTCGACCACGGCGGGCCGACCCACGGCTGCGTGAGCATGAGCGAGGACCTGATGCGCGAACTGCTGCTGGCACTGGATCCGGCGCTGCACCCGGTGGTGGTGATGGGGGACGGCGAGGCGCTGGCGCGCTGAGGGTGCTGCGCTGTGCGAGTCGGGTGACCCGGTGGATCCGGAACCACCCGTAACCCTTGTGGCGCAGTGTCGTTGGACCGGCCATGAAGAAGCGCAGCATGCTCGCCGTCGCCTCGCTCGCCGTGGGTGTCGTGGCCTCCCTCACCGCGCCGAGTGCGCACGCCAGTGCCATCGGCGGTCAGGAGGGCCTGCCCGGTCCGCTGACCAGCGCGCCGGACGCGCTGCCCGGGCAGGTCGGGGACGCGGGCGGCGTGGTCGGGCACGCCACCGGGTTCGTGACCGGGTCGGCCGATGGGCTCGTCCCGGTCACGCCCGCGTAGTAGTCGGGGCCGGTCAGGCAAGAGGTGGGTCAGGACAGCAGGGCGCCGAGGTCCTGGGTCCACAGGGTGCCGGCGGGACTGGTGGCCACGCCGACGCCGACGTCCTTGAAGCCGCAGTCGAGCATGTTGGACTGGTGGATGCCGCCGTCCATCCAGCGGGAGAAGACGCTCGCCGGCATGGTCGGGCCCCGGTCGAGGTTCTCGCCCCACTGGGACCAGCGGTAGCCGGCGGCGGTGATCCGGGCGTCCGCGTGGACACCGTCGGGGTTGACGTGGTCGAAGAAGTTGCGGGCGGCCATGTCGTCGGCGTGCTTCTGGGCCGCGCTGTGCAGCCGGGGGTCGATCCGCAGCGGGGCGCAACCCGCCTTGGCGCGTTCGGCGTTGACCAGGTCCACGAGCTGCCGCTCCGGGTTGGGTGACGGCGCGGCGGTGGTCGGCCGGGTCGCGGTCGGCGTGGGTGTCGGGGTCTCGGTGGGTGTCGGGGTCGGCGTCGGGGTGGGCGTGGGCGTCGGGGCAGCCGTCGGCGTCGCGACCAGGGAAGGCAGGGCCGCCAGCGCGGCGGCCGGGGTGCTGGGCTCGGGTGCGGCGATGCTCGGCGGCTCGCTGTGGTTCGGCCAGACCAGGGCGAGAGTGGTGACGGCCACCGCGGCGGCCGCGCCGCTCGCCAGGACGGCCTTGCGGGCGGCGGAACCGGTCCAACCGCCGTGCGTGCCGGAGCCGCCGGCCGTACCGCCGCCCGCTCCCGCGCCCCCGCCGGCTCCCGCACCGCCGCTTCCGGCGGCGGTCGAGTGCGCGGCAGCCGGCGCGACGGTGGCCGCCGTGTGCTGGAAGTGCAGCAGGGCGGGCGAGTCCAGCGGAATCGGGACCAGGACGAGGCCAGCCAGCAGCCCCTCCGCGGGGAAGAGGTCGCGACCGAGGCCGTCACAGGAGGCGCAGCTGCGGATGTGCCGGGCGATGCGCTTGCGCCAGACCGAGTTCGGGGTGCCGTCGAACCCGATGGTGGTCTCGGCGAGTCCCGGGCAGCGCGGGTAGGCGCTGAGGGCGCGGACCACCATCCGGCCGACTTCGAGCTGCTTCTTCATCCGCTGGACGCGGACGGCGGCGTGCTGCGCGGGCAGGTCGAGGGCTTCGGCGAGCTCGGCGCGGGTGAGTTCACCGCCGGCCTCCAGCCACCACAGGGAGAGCAGCTCGCGGTCGTCCGGGTCCAG
Organism: Kitasatospora sp. NPDC001159; assembly: GCF_053598235.1. Lineage (NCBI taxonomy): Bacteria > Bacillati > Actinomycetota > Actinomycetes > Kitasatosporales > Streptomycetaceae > Kitasatospora > Kitasatospora sp. NPDC001159. The sequence goes on along the minus strand of NZ_JBSFJV010000024.1, from coordinate 16,494 downwards.
CCAGCGGGTGGCCTCGGCCACCTCGCGGCGCTGTCCGGAGAGGCCGAGGCGCAGGATGGTCAGATCGGTGAAGTCGGCCCTGGGGTCCGGGACTTCCCAGGTCTCGTCCAGGCCGCCGACGGTGGGCTGCTGCTGCCCGGCAGCATGGCGTCGGCGCACCTGGTTCATGGTGATCGCGACCAGCCAGGACCGGAAGGACTCCGGGTCGCGGAGCCCGTCCAGGCCGTCGAGGGCACGGATCATCGTCTCCTGGGCGACGTCATCCACGTCGGCGTGGCCGCCGAGGGCACGACCGGCGACGTTGTAGACGAGCGGCAACCAGGCGGCGACCAGCGCCTCCTGGGCCTGCCGGTCGCCTGCCTGCGCCGCGACTACCAGGGTCGTCCCGGCCCTGTTCTGCACATCAGCGTTCATGGTCCGCACTCCGTCTTGCCGTGTTTCCGTCCGCCGCTGCCTCCTCGGAGACCTGTGGGGAGTGATCAGATAACAACAATGTGCGCGGAATAGGAAAATCGGCCCGGTCGGGGGTCGGTGCCGGAGCCTCTCCCGGCGGCGGTGCCGGGGCCGTCGCGGGGGCCGTCGCGGGGCCGTCTCCGGGGGCGATCAGGCCGGGGTGGCGAACACCTGGGTCCACCACGGGCCGCCGGAGCCGGTTCGCACACCCACCCCGAGCTGCTTGAACGCGCAGTTCAGGATGTTGGCGCGGTGGCCGGGGCTGTTCATCCAGGCGTCCATCACGGCCGCCGGGTCCTTCTGGCCGCGGGCTATGTTCTCGCCCCAGGTGCTCCAGCGGTAGCCGGTGGCCTCGATCCGGTGGTCGGCGTGGTAGCCCTCCGGGCTGGCATGGTCGAAGTAGTTGCGGTCGGCCATGTCGTCGCTGTGCGACTGGGCCGCGCTGGCCAGCCGCGGCTCCGCAGTGACCGGGTCGCAGCCGGCCTTGGCCCGCTCGGCGTTGACCAGGTCCACGACCTGCTGGGCGTAGGAGGAGGACGGGCCGCCGCCGACCGGGGTGGGCGCCGAACTGGCGAGGGTCCGCTGGGCGGTGGCCGCGGCCGCGGCTCCGGCGGTGCTCGCGGCGGTGCGGGTCGCGGTCGGGCTGGCCTTGGCGGTGGTGGGCTGGGCGGTCGCGGTGGGCTGGGCGGTCGGGGAGGCCGTGGCGGTGGCTGTCGGGCTGGCTGTCGGGCTGGCCGTCGCGCTCGCGGAGGCCGACGCGTCGGTGGCCGACGAGCTGCCCGGCACGCCGCCCCCGGGCGCGGGGACCGCGCCCCCGGCGCCCGGCACCTGGATGCCCTCGTGCGTACCGAGTTCGGCCGCGATCAGCGAGTCGGCGGCGGCCGCCTGCCCGGCGAGGTCCCGGTCACTCTGCTTGCCGCCGTAGGCCGCGTACCCCGCTCCGGCCAGCGCGGCGAGCAGCCCCGTCCCGGCCACGGCGGCGACGACCGCGGTGAGCGGCACCAGCCCGCCCCGCCTTCGCGCCCGACGGCCGCGACCATGGTGTCGCTGGGCGGCCCGCCGAGCGGCGGCCCGACCGCTGGGGCGGCCCTTGGCGCCGCCGTTCGCCGGGGTGATCGTCGTCCTGTCGTCGCTGTTCACGCGGCCACTGCTTTCTGTCCAGGTCGGCGGGGTCGGGTGCCGACACCTGGGAGACCTCCCGGCGGAGCGCCGATAACAGAAAGTCCGAACGAATGTCCGTCAACCCGGCCACGGCCTCAGCGGGCCGTGACCTCCGGGGCCATGTCGTAGGTGACGAACACGGCCCGGACGGCGACCTGGTCGCCACTCCGGCGGCTCCCCCGCAGCCGGACGGGCTGCCACGGACGAGTGACGCGCCTTCCCCGGTCCGTGCCCATCGCCTACGGTGGGTCACCCCTAAGGCGACGACCGGAGGTTCACCGTGGCGGAGGAGCCGACGACGCAGTACCGCAGCTACGCATGGGAGGACGGTGAGGGCGGCCGGTACGTGGTGCTCTACCCGGGCACCGAGGAAGCCGACGAGGAGCGCAAGGCCCGGTTCCGTGCGATGGGCGCCCGGGAGGCGGAACTCCTCCGGGCCGAGGAGGAGGCGGAAGCGGAGCGGGGGATCGGGAGGCCCGCCCTGCGGCTGGTGCGCGACGAGGACTTCTGATGGGGACCGCCGAAAGGGCATCCGGTCGGCGGCGGCCGGGGTGATGGCGGGAATCGTCATATCCGTGCCCTTGCCGCCATCGATGAGGGCGGCCACGCTGGACGAGTAACCCGCCGACGCGTCGTCTTCGCGATCTTTCCGGACTTCCAGATCCTCGACCTGACCGGGCCCCACGAGGTCTTCACCCAGGCGGGGCGTCTGACCGGGGGCGTCGTCATCGGCACCGTGGCGGCCGCACCCGGCCCGGTGACCTCCAGCAGCGGCCTCGCGGTCTCCCCGACCCTGACGATCGAATAGGCAGACGGACCGGTGGACACGCTCGTCGCCGTGGGCGGCGGAGGCGTCCACCGGGCCTGCGAGGACCGGGCGTTCGTCGACTGGTTCGCCCGGACCGCGCACCGGGCCCGCCGCACCGCCTCGGTGTGCAGCGGAGCCTTCCTGCTCGGCGCGGCCGGGCTCCTCGACGGACGGCGCGCGGTCACCCACTGGGCCAGCTGTGGCCAGCTGGCCGGACGGTACCCGCAGGCCACCGTCGACCCGGACCCGCTCTTCATCCGCGACGGCGAGCTGTGGGTCCTCGGCCGGCATCACCGTCGTCGTACCGGAAGGCGCCCCAGGGGGGCGAAGGACTACCTGGCGACCGGACGGGACGCCTCGGCGGCGGATCCGGGATCCGCACGGTGATGCTGGGCGTGGGCAGCGGGCGAGTGGGGAGCCGGGCCCGGATGCGGGGACCGGTGGGCCCACGGATGCTGGACGCAATGGTGGGTGTCCGGGCCGGGTGAGGAGTGGGTGGATGGGGCTGCGGAGGTTGGCGGAGGTGTCGGGGGCGGTGGCGGCGGAGGGTGGGCGTCGGGCGAAGGTGGGGTTGTTGGCGGGGTGTCTGCGGGAGTTGGGGCCAGCAGAGGGGGTGGCGGCCGTGGTGTTGCTCTCGGGGGAGGCTCAGCGGTTGCGGACGGGGGTGGGGTGGGCCTCACTGCGGGATCTGCCGGAGCCGGCGGGCGAGCCGTCGTTGGGGGTGCGGGAGGCGGTGCGGGAGCTGGAGCGGATCGCCGGGGTGCACGGGGCGGGGGCACAGGCGGAGCGGCGGCGGTTGTTGGCGGGGTTGTTCGGGCGGGCGACGGAGGTGGAGCAACGGTTCCTGCGGGCGGTGCTGGTCGGGGATCTGCGGCAGGGGGCGTTGGACGCGCTGGTGGGGGACGCGGTGGCGCAAGCGGCCGGGGTTCCGGTGGCGGCGGTGCGGCGGGCACTGATGTTCCGGGGGTCGGCGCGGGCGGTGGCGGAGGCGGCGCTGACCGGCGGGGCGGAGGCACTGGCGGCGTTCCGCCTGGAGGTGGGACGGGCCGTGCGGCCGATGTTGGCGGCCTCGGCGCCGGATGTGGCTTCGGCGTTGGAGCGCACCGGTGTGGCGGGGGTGGAGTGGAAGTTGGACGGGATCCGGGTGCAGGTGCACCGGGACGGCGGGGAGGTCGCGGTGTTCACCCGCGGCCTGGACGATCTCACCGCGCGGGTCCCCGAGGTGGTCGAGGCGGCGCTCGCGCTGCCGTTGCGGACGGCGGTGCTGGACGGCGAGGCGATCGCGCTCGGTGCGGACGGGCGGCCGCGCCCGTTCCAGGAGACCGCCGCGCGCACGGCCTCCCGGCGGGATCCGGACCGGCTGCGGGCCGAGGTCCCGCTCAGCGTCTACTTCTTCGACCTGCTGCACCGGGACGGCGAGGACCTGGTGGACCGTCCGGGCCGGGAGCGCTGGGCGGCGCTGGCCGGGGCGGCGCCGGAGGGTCTGCGGGTGGCTCGCACCGAGACCGGGGACCGCGAGGTGGCCTTGGCGTTCTTCCGCGAGACGCTGGCGCTCGGCCATGAGGGCGTGCTGGTGAAGGACCCGGCGGCGGGGTACGCGGCCGGGCGGCGCGGGGCGGGCTGGATCAAGGTGAAGCCCCGGCACACCCTGGACCTGGTGGTGCTGGCCGCCGAGTGGGGAAGCGGCCGGCGGCGCGGCTTCCTGAGCAATCTGCACCTGGGCGCCCGGGCCGCGGGTGAGCCGGGCCTGGGTGAGTGGGTGATGCTCGGCAAGACCTTCAAGGGCCTGACCGACGAGACGCTCGCCTGGCAGACGGGCGAGCTGCTGGCCCGGGAGACGGAGCGGGACGACTGGACGGTGCGGGTCCGTCCGGAACTGGTCGTCGAGATCGCCTTCGACGGTCTCCAGCGCAGCCCCCGTTACCCCGCCGGCCTGGCGCTTCGGTTCGCCCGGGTGGTGCGCTACCGGCCGGACAAGCGCGCCGCCGAGGCCGATACCGTGGCCACCGTCCGAGGACTCGCCGCCGCCGAGGGGCTGTGACGCACGCCGTTTGGCGGAGTAACGTCAATTTCGAACCTGCCGCGCGGCAAGGAAGCCGGGACGGGGGCGAATCGGCCGTTTTCGGCGATCCGGCCACCGCACCCTCCATGGACGGAGCAGTGGCAGTCAGGTTGGCAATGACAACGAGAGGCGGCCGCCGGGCAGCCGGCGGCGCACTGGCGAGAGGTGCCCGACCATGCAGGTGAAAGTCGACCGGGATCGCTGCTGCAGCTCCGGGATGTGCGTCATGAACGTCCCCGAGGTCTTCGACCAGGACGATCACGACAGTCTGGTGAGGCTCCGTCAGGCCGCCATCCGGCCCGACCAGTTCGCCGACGTCAGGCTGGCCGCCGAACTCTGCCCGGGCGGTGCGATCACCGTCACCGAGGAAGAGCCCGCCGACGGCTGACAATTCCCTTACCGATAGTTCGACCTGACGAAGAGTCGCCACTACCCCCACTCGAGGACACCGCGACGTAAGGAGACCCCGCCTTGACCAGCACGCCCACCACCCAGGCCGTCCCCGTCCCGGCCCCGCACTCCAGCGGCTGCCCGTTCGGCCCGCCGCCCGCGTACACCGACGCCGCCGCCACCGCCCCGCTCACCCGTGCCGACCTGCCCGGCGGCGAGTCCTGCTGGCTGGCCACCGGCTACCCCGAGGTCCGCACCATCCTGTCCGACCGCCGGTTCAGCTCGGACGCGCGCCACCCGTCGTTCCCACTGCTGGTCCCCGGCCGCCGGGAACTGCTCGCCGCCAACCCGAGCTTCCTGCGGCTCGACGACCCCGAGCACGCCCGGCTGCGCCGGATGGTCACCGGGGACTTCCTGGTCAAGCGGGTGGCGGCGCTGCGCCCGGGCATCCAGCGGATCGTGGACGAGGCGCTGGACGCGATGACCGCGGGCCGGACCGAGGCCGACCTGGTCGCCGAGTTCGCGCTGCCGGTGCCCTCGCTGGTGATCTGCCTGCTGCTCGGCGTGCCGTACGACGACCGCGACCGCTTCCAGGGGCTGAGCCGGACCCTGCTGAACAACAAGAGCACCCTGGAGCAGCTCACCGCGGCCCAGGACGAGATCCTGGACTACCTGAACGATCTGGCGGCCCGCAAGCGGGAACGGCCGGAGGACGACATCCTCAGCCGGCTCGTCGTCCGGGACGACCTGACCCTGGACGACGTCGCCAGCACCGGGGTCCTGCTGCTGGTCGCCGGGCACGAGACGACCGCGAACATGATCTCGCTCTCCACCGCCCTGCTGCTGGAGCAGCCCGAGCAGATCGCCAGGCTGGCCGACCCGGCCGCGCTGCCCGGCGCGGTGGAGGAGCTGCTGCGCCTGCTGACCATCGTGCACACCGGGCTGCCCCGGGTGGCGCTGGAGGACGTGGAGCTGGGCGGCGAGACGATCAGGGCCGGGGAGGGCGTGATCGCGATGCTCTCCACCGCCAACCGGGACGAGGAGGTGTTCGGCGGCGCCGACCGGCGGCCGACGGACGAACTGGACCTGGACCGGGACGCCCGGCGGCACATGGCCTTCGGCTTCGGCGTGCACCAGTGCCTGGGCCAGCCGCTGGCCCGCGCCGAGCTCCAGATCGCTCTGGAGAGCCTGTTCCGCCGACTGCCCGGGCTGCGGCTGGCCGGCACCGAGGGCGCGCGGGAGTTCCGCACCGACTCGTTCATCTACGGGATGCAGTCACTGTCCGTGACCTGGTGAGACCGTGCCGTTGAGGTCCGGACGGCCCGGCGGGTCACCCGGCTGGCCCCGGCGCCGGGGTGGGGGCAGGCTGGAAGGGCGAAGACAGACCCGGCCCTGCCGCGCCTCCGGTTTGGCGCACGCCCGGACCGGCCGAGGAGACGGAGCCCGCGATGACGGACATGAGCGAACGCTCCGAAGTGAGCAGCGACCGTGAGGAGGACGTCCGCGCCGCCGACCCCGAGGAGGGCATCACCTCGATGCAGAACCTGCACGCGCAGGACACCTCCCAGGCGGAGGGCGACGCCATGCTGGACGAACCCGGCTCCACTGGCTGACCGTCCGCCACACCGATCCGACCGCCCGGCGGGACCGGGCGGTCTCTGCGACCGCAGGTGTCGCTGCCCGGGCGGCGGTCCACCGGCGGGGGAGGACAAGCGCATGACCGAACACGATCAAACCGGTCGGCAGGCCCAGCCGGGCCTGGATCCGCGCACCTCGTGGGCGACCTGGACCACCCAGTCGATCATCAGCGGCCCCGGCGGGGTCTCCACGGCCGAGGTCGGCCCGATCTCCGGCGACCTCACCGTGCACACCACGTGGGTGGACGGCGAGGCGCGGCTGACCGTCCAGTACACCGGCGCGCTGGACTGGTACACGGTCTCCGGCAGCCCGGTGCCCGCGGCGGACGAGACCACCGCGCGGGCGATCCACCAGGCGATGGTGAACGGCGTCAAGGCGGGGCGCGGGGCGATGGCCCCGCCGTCGCCCACCGGCTAGCACGTCCGCCAGGGGCCCGCTAGCGGATGACCGCGCCCTCGACCGCCGGCCCGGCCGCGGCCCAGTAGCCGCGGTCGGTCGGCGGACGTGTGCGCAGGTCCGCGCGGACCTTCCCGGCCAGCCGCCGGGTGTCGCGCCGGTTGACGGTCGCGCCGATGCCCGCGCCGAACAGCAGCGGGACCACCGACGGCAGTCGGCGCAGCGAGCTGCGGGTGAGCCGGCGGCGCACCCGCTGGCGCACCTCCGCACCCACCGCGAGCGCCGCGAAGCCGGCGGGCCGCACCCGCAGCGGCTGGATCCCCCGGCGGTTGGCCCAGGCGGCCAGGTATGCGCCGGCCCGCTGGGCGGTGCTGCCCTGCGCCGGGACGCCGTAGACCTCGTGAAGCTCCGCGATCAGCTTGACCTCCACGGCCGCCACCGCGAGCGTCTCGGCCGCGATCTCCACCGGCAGCGCGGGCGGCACCGGCAACATCGCCACGGCGCCGACGCCCGCGCCGAGCGCGCCCGAAGCACGGGTGGCGCCGGCGACCAGCAGGTCGGCCAGTTGCTCCGGGTCGGCCGCGCCCGGGTGCTGGGCACGCAGAGCGGCGAGGTCACGGACCGGGATCCTGGGCGCGATCCGCACCATCTGCTCGGTGAGGGCCTTGCCGCCGAGCGCCGCTCCCCTGGCGGCGACCAGGCCGCCCTCGGCGAGCCGCCGCGCCGCCTTCGCCACCACCGCCCGACCCCGGCCGCGCTCGGCGTGGTACTCGGCGACCCGCCAGTCCTCGACGGGCCGCTCGGCCTGCTCGATCAGCTCGGCGAGTTCCTCGGCCAAGCCGGCCCCGGGGGCCGCCGGGCCGGCGGCGGGGACGGTCCCGGGGGCGGGCTTCGAACGGCCCGGCTGCCTCGAACGGCCCGGCTTGCGGAAGACTGTCATGCAGTTCCGGTACCCCCTCCGCCAGCCGGTACGCGCTACTCGGTGATCTCCACGCCGCGCCAGAACGCCACCCGGCCGCGCACGTGCTCGGCCTCGGGCTCGGGGTCGGTGTAGAACCAGGCGGCGTCCGGGTTGGTCCGCCCGGCCACCTCCAGGGTGTAGTAACCGGCGGTGCCCTTCCACCCGCACACCGTGGTCGTCCCGGAGGGCCGGAGGAACCCGGCCCTCACCGACTCGGCCGGAAAGTAGTGGTTGCCCTCGACGACGATGGTGTCCTCGCTCTCGGCGACGACGACCCCCTGCCAACTCGCTGTGGTCATACCGCGATTGTGCCCCACGGCAGATCACGCACCGGGTGGTTCGGGGAAACCTACGGCAGCGGCTCGGCGTGGACCGGCTGGTGGTGGCTCTGGTGGCCGCCGCTGGCGAGCATCCGGACCTCGGCCGCGTCGCTGATCTCGGCCCGGACGATCCCGCTGGCATCCTCGTAGACGGGATGGCCGCCCGGGCCCTTCGCGTCGGTCCTGGTGACCTCGACCACGTCCTGCGGGGTGTGGGTGCCCGGGGTCCCGGGGAAGGTGAGGGCGTAACGGTTGGCGGGGTTCATCACCGGCTCCTGCTCCCTGTCGACCCCCCGTGGGCTGCTAGGCGGTGGCCTCGACGGCCCGGGCGTGCCCGCGGACCTCCAGCTCGGCGAGCAGCCGGGCGGTGGCCTCGGCCACCGCGTCCACGGCCCGGTCGAAGGCCTCGCGGTTGTGCGCCGCCGGGGCGCGGAACCCGGACACCTTGCGGACGTACTGCAGCGCGGCGGCGCGGAAGTCGTCCTCGTCGGCGTCGGGCGTCACGGGCGGTCGCAGCGTCTTGATGTTGCGGCACATGTCCCCAGTCTCGCGCGCGGGCGCCGCGTCGGCGACCCCCCTTTCGTCACATCCGCCGCACAGGGGGCGTCATCCGACCGGATTAGGATGCCGGACGAACGAACCACCCCGCCGCGCGCCCGTACCCGGGTCCTAGACTCCTGCTGCCCGTTACCAGGTGTCGTGGCCCTCGACGAAGTCGTGCACCGACGTCGACCCGGCCGACTACGTCGCCCTGGTCATCCCCAGGCCCTCGCCCACCAGGGTCGTACCGTCCGCCTCCCGGAGGAGCCCATGCGCACCACCTACCTCGTTCTGCCCGGCTACCAGAACTCGGGTCCCGAGCACTGGCAGACCCGCTGGGAGGCCGCCGAGCCGGAGGCCTTCCGGCGGGTCGAGCAGGCGGACTGGGACCACCCGGAGCGGACGGACTGGGTGGCCCGGGTGGACGCGGCGGTGGCTGCGGCCGCCGCCGAGGGGCCGGTGGTGCTGGTCGCGCACAGCCTGGGCTGCGTCACGGCGGCCTGCTGGGTGGCCGAGGCCTCCGCCGAGCGGACCGCCGCCGTCCGGGGCGCGCTGCTGGTCGCCCCGGCCGACATCGACACCGCCGAGGTGCCGGCGCTGATCGACTTCCGCCCGGTGGCGCTGGAGCCGTTCCCGTTCCCGACCGTGGTGGTCTCCTCCACCGACGACCCCTGGGTGAGCCCCGAGCGGGCCCGGGAGTTCGCCCGGGCCTGGGGCGCCCGGTACGTCGAGTCGGGCGCACACGGACACCTCAATTCGGACTCCGGGCTGGGCGACTGGCCGGAGGGCCGCAAACTTCTCGCGGAGCTGTGACCACATGACCGGGGGGACGATGAACGAGCGTTGGAACAACCGGACACCGCGGACCAGGCGCACCCTGGTCCGGCTGCTGGCGGCCTGCGGGGTGGCGGCCGTCCTGCTGTACACCGAAGGCCAGTGGGAGAGCCGCTCGGGCGGGCGGATGCTGGTCGCCGACCTGCTCAACCGGCCGGAGCTGCTCCTCGGCTCGGCGCTGGCCGCGCTGATCGCGGCCGCCTGGCTGGGTGACCGCCGCACCGCCGTGCGGACGGCCACCCGGGCGGTCACGGTGACCGCCGGGGTGGTGTTCGTGCTCGGGGTGCTGACCGCGCACAAGGTGTCGGCTGCCGAGACCCGCAGCCGGGAGGACGCCCCGGCCGGGGCCGAGCGGACCCTCGTGGTGGTGCACCGCTCGTACGCCTCCGGGGAGCACGCCGGCGATCACTGGCAGGTGCTGCTGGAGAGCGGGGAGGGCTGGTCGGCCCGGCGCTGGCTGCTCGCGGACGTCGGCGGCAACCCGGACGAAGCCCGGCTGGTGGAGGCGAGCTGGACCGGACGGGCGCAGGTCACCGTGGTGACCGACTCCTACCGACGGGTTTTCAACCTCGACCAGGACAGCGGCGAGCCGGTCGAGGCGCGCTGACTCCGGCAGAACTGCGGCCCCGCCTGAGTACGGGTACTCAGGCGGGGCCGCGGTTCTGCCGGTGACTCACTGGTCCTCGGAGTCCGGCGGGGTGGTCGGGGCGGAGCGCCCGGTCGGGTTGCCGCCCGACGGGTTGCCGCCTGCCGGGTTGTTGGCGCGCGGCCGGCCGGTCGACGTGCCGGTCGAACCCGGGTTGGGGGTGCCGGTGCAGGTGGCCGAGCCCGGCGTGCCGCTGGAGGTGCTGCAGCCGGGGTCGCGCTTGATCGGATCCGGGATGTAGACGGTGGTGAACTCCTTCTCCGGCATGGACCGGACGGCGTCGCTCATGGCCTTCTGCCAGATCGGCCCCGGGCCGGTCGCGCCGAACACCTCCGCCTGGTACTGGCCGCCGATCCGGATGTTGCGCATCGGCACCTTGGTGCCCGGGCTGCCCAACCAGACCGAGGCGGCCAGGTTGCCGGTGTAGCCGGTGAACCACGCCGACTTCTTCTCGTCGGTGGTGCCGGTCTTGCCCGCGATCTGGCGGTCGTCGTCCAGCCGGAGGTCGCGCGCGGTGCCGCCCTTCTCGGTCACCCCGAGCAGCACGGTGTTGATCACGTCGGCGGTGTCCGGGGACATCACCTGGTCGCAGTGGACCGGGTTCACCGGGACGTCCTTGCCGTCCACCGTGGTGATCCGGTTGATCGCCAGCGGCGCACAGTAGTTGCCCCGGGCGGCGAAGGTCGCGTACACGTTGGCCATGGTCAGCGGGCTGACCTCCTGGGTGCCGAGGCCCAGGGCCGGCACCTCCTGCAGCGGATCGCCGCTCGCCTTCGCGGTCACGCCCAGCTTGTTGGCCATCTGCTTGACGGCACAGAGCCCGATCTCCTGCTCCATCTGCACGAAGTAGGTGTTGACCGAGAGGGCCATCGCCTCCTTGAGCTCGTACGGGCCGACCTCGCGCGTGCTCTCGTTGGGGATGATGCCGTCCTTCTTGCCCTTGCTCAGGTTCTTCCAGGTGCCGTCGCAGGTCTTCATCGTCGGCCAGTCCATCCGGTTCGGCGAGTCGTACCGCTGGGTGGGCGGCAGACCGGCCTCCAGGGCGGCGGCGGCCACGATCGGCTTGAAGTTGGAGCCGGGCTGGAAGCCGATTCCGCCACCCATCCCCGAGTCCACGTTGAGGTTGACGACGGTCTGGTTCTTCTCCTTCTCCAGGCCGTACGGGCGGGTCTGGGCCATCGCCAGGATCTTGCCGGTGCCGGGCTCGACCATGGTCATCGCCGCCGAGACCGGGTCGGTGACGTACACCTTGGTGGAGACGGCGTTCTGCGCGGCGGCCTGCTTGTCCGGGTCCAGGGTGGTGTAGATGTTCAGGCCGCCGGTGTCCCAGAGCTTCTTGCGCTCGGCGGCGCTCTTGCCGAAGGTCGGGTCCTGCTTGACCACGTGGCGGACGTAGTCGCAGAAGAAGCCCATGCCGGCCTGGGCGGTGATGCAACCGTTCTGCGGGTCCTTGTAGTTGAGGCCGAGCGGCGCCGCCTTGGCCTCCTTGGCCTGGTCGGCGGTGATGTGCTTGTTCTCCACCATCTTGTCGATGACGGTGTCCCTGCGCTTCTGGGCGGCCACCGGGTGCAGCTTGGGGTCGTACTGGGACGGGTTCTGCACCAGCCCGGCGAGCATCGCCGCCTCGGGCAGGGTGAGGTCCTTGGCGGACTTGCTGAAGTAGCGCTGGGCGGCGGCCTCGATGCCGTAGGCCTGGTGGCCGTAGAAGGTGATGTTCAGGTAGTTGGTGAGGATCTGCTCCTTGGTCAGGTCCTCCTCCAGCTTGATGGCGTACCGGAGTTCCTGGATCTTGCGGCCGAGGGTCTTGCGCTGGGCCTCGCGCACCGCGACCGGATCGTCCCCGGCCATCTCGACGTTGACGTTCTTCACGTACTGCTGGGTCAGGGTGGAGGCGCCCTGAACGGCGGCGCCGCTCTCGGCGTTCTTGGTGACCGCCCGCAGGATGCCCTTGAGGTCCACCGCGCCGTGCTCGTAGAAACGGGCGTCCTCGATGTCCACCTGGGCCCGGCGGATCAGCGGGGACATCTGCTCGGCCGTCAGCACGGTGCGGTCGCGCTCGTAGACCTTGGCGATCAGGCCGCCCTTGGCGTCGAAGATCTGGGTCGCCTGGGTCAGCGGCGGGGTCTTGAAGTCGTCTGGGATGCTCTCGAAGCTCTCGGCACCGCTCTTCGCGCCCAACCCGACCGCGCCGGCCGCCGGGAGGATCAGGCCCGCCAGCAGCACGCCGCCGAGCACACTGGAGCCGAGGAAGGTGGCCGCATGGCGCAGGATTCCGAGCGGGGTCTCACGGCGCCTCGGGCGGGGCACCCAGGTGTCGCCCGGGTCCGGGGCAGGTATGCGGCTCTTCGGTGACATAGTTCGAACATTAGGGCCGCGAAACCCCCGTGTGGGCAGGGTGTTGGCGAAGTATTGTCACAAAATCGCGACAGCTTCGACTCATTTGCGAGGGCCGCACGGGGGTTCACGCGGGGGCAAGGACCGTTCGTCCACGGCCGGCTGCCCCCGCGCACGAGGTCGTCGACCTCAGCTCGCCGGGCAGAACACGTCCTCGGCCGGACGACGGCCCGTCACCAGGAAGTCCGTCACCGCCGCGTCGCCGCAGGCGTTTCCGTTCGCCAGGTAGACGTCGTGACCGCCGGAGTCCACGGTGACCATCCGGGCGCGGTCGCCGAAGGCCTCGCGCAGCTTGAGCGCACCGCGGTAGGGGGTGGCGGGGTCGCGCAGGTTCTGGGCCAGCAGGACGTTCGCCGGGCCGCGGCCGGTCACCCGGACCGGCGGCTCGGCCGGGGCGAACGGCCAGAACGCACAGGGCATCGCGTTCACCGGCATGCCCGCGGTGAGCGGACGGGCGGCGCGGTCGGCGGTGACGTCCTTGGTGTAGGCGGCCGAATCGGTGGGCCAGTTGACGTCGTTGCACAGGGTGCCGGCCGAGGCCGCGATGTGGTTCTGCAGTACCTCGTCGGGCGCCGTCACCGGGGCGGGCAGCGGGCGGCGGCCCTGGGCGGCCAGCATCAGCCGGGCGAGGTCGGGGAACTTGGCGTCCGCGTACAGGCTCTCCAGCATGGTCTCGCGCAGCCCGTTGCCGTCCAGTTCGGCCGGGTTGGCTCCAGGCCAGGGCAGCGGCTCGTGGTCTAGGCGGGCGGCGAGGTCCAGGAAGAGCGGGCGGACCTGCTCGGGGGTGTCGGCGACCCGGTCCGGATTGCCGGGCGCCGAGGCCCACTTGGCGAAGTCGGGGAAACGGTCCTCGGCGCCCTGGCCGAAGGCGGCGAGCCAGCCCCGGCCGACCCGCGACGGGTCCGGGTCGTCGTTGCTGTCCAGCACGATCCGGTCGGTGTGGTTGGCGAACTTGGTGGCGTAGACGGCGCCCGCGTAGGTGCCGTACGAGGTGCCCCAGGCGGAGAGCCGGCGCTCCCCCAGGGCGCGCCGGATGCTGTCGATGTCGCGGGCCTCGTTGGCGGTGGAGATGCTGCGCAGCACCGGGCCGCCGTTGCGGGCGCAGGCCTCGGCGAAGCGGCGGCCGGTGGCGAGGTTCCCGTCGATCGAGCCGTCGGCGGCGGGCCAGGGGCGGAGTTTGACCATCGCCAGGTCGGAGTGGTCCAGGCCGCAGCTGACCGGGGTGGAGCGGCCGACGCCGCGCGGGTCGAAGCCGACCAGGTCGAAGCGGTCCAGCACGGACTGCGGCAGCCGTTTGACCACGCTGCTCGGGCGGTCCAGGCCGTTGTCGCCGGGGCCGCCGGGGATGATCAGCAGCACGCCGTGGCGCATGCCGGGCTTGGCGGTGGCGATCCGGGAGACGGCGACCGTGATCTGCTGGCCGTCCGGGTCGTTGTAGTCCAGGGGGACGGCGAGGTCTGCGCACTCCTGGCGGGGGTCGCTCTGGCTCTGACAGGCGGACCAGTCGAGCCGGTCGCGGCCGGCGTGCTCCGGGTCGGCGGCGGCGGGAAATGCGGTGAGCGCGGTGACGGCGATGGCGGCGGCAGCGGCGGTGGCGGCGGCGGGGCGTCGGATGGGGTTCGTCATGGCCAAGAGTCTGCCGGGGCAGGGGACTTGGGCCCATGCGGGAAGCTGGCCGGTTGGAGGTGGGGCAATCCCCCGGTTCCTGCGGGGGCCCGCACCCGCCTGCGGCGCGCCCACGGTTCGCGCCCTGCGGGGCATCGGCCCGCCGGACCCCGATGATGCGGTGGTCACGGCGGATCCGGCGCGGTGGCAGGAGAACTGAGGAGGCGTGAGGTGACGACAGGAACGCTGGAGGACGAACGCGCGAGCGGCGACGGTGCGGCGGTGGGGCACTCACACGCCCACGGTCCGGCGGCGCCGGTCTCCGCGCGACTGCGCAAGGTGATCGCGGCCGTGCTGATCCCGTTCGCGGTGGCGGTGGTGGTCGGGCTGGTGGTGCTCTGGCCGAGCGGGGTCCCTGCCCACCCGCACACCGGGACCGGGACCGGCTTCGACCAGCACCTGCGGTCCTCCGCGGTGGACGCGAACCGCAGACTGCCGATGGGCGTGCTGGCCGGGCTGTTCGCGGTGATCGTGGTGGTGGTCGGGCGCTGGCGCGGGGTGGCCGCGCTGATCGCACTGGCGATCAGCTTCGCGGTGCTGTCGCTGTTCATCCTGCCCGCCATCCTGCGCGGTTCGGACCCGCTGCTGGTGGCGATCGTCGGCGCCGGCGCCATCATGCTGATCGCCCTCTACCTGTGCCACGGGCTCTCCGCCCGGACATCGGTGGCGGTGCTCGGAACCCTGGTGTCACTGGTGCTGATCGGGGTGCTGAGCCTGGTGTTCGCCTCCTGGGCGCACCTGACCGGGAACACCTCGGAGGAGACCGCACTGGTCCACGACCTCTACCCCGGGATCGAGATCCGCGGCCTGCTGCTCGCCGGGTACGTGATCGGCTCGCTGGGCGTGCTGTTCGACGTGACGGTCACCCAGACCTCGTCGATCTGGGAGCTGCACCAGGCCGACCCGACGATGGGCGCCGGCAGGCTCTACCGGACGGGCATGCGGATCGGGCGCGACCACATCGCCTCGACCGTCAACACCCTGGTGCTGGCCTACGCGGGCGCCGCACTGCCGTTGCTGCTGCTGTTCTCGATCGCGCACCGGGACGTGGTGTCGGTGGCCACCAGCGAGCTGGTGGCGGAGGAGGTCGCGCGCGCCCTGGTCGGCAGCATCGGGCTGGTCGCCTCGGTGCCGGTCACCACCGGACTGGCCGCCCTGATCGCCGCCGCCGACCATCCTCGGACGGCGGCGGTGGGCTCCGGGCGGCACCGGCACGGTTAGTACTGCAATCACAGTTATGGGGTGTGGCCTCGGCGTTTGTAGTGGCTGAGGCGGGCTCGGGTCCGGCTGCGGCGTCGCCACCATGACCAGTGCAGATGATGCGTCGGAGTGAGGTGGTGGGGGTGGAGGATCAGGCCTATGAGGCGGCGAATCTCCGCGACGGACAGGGGTATCAGGATGGTTTGTCCTAACCGGTAGCCCCTTTTTCCAGCTCGTGGGCGCGGATCGCGGTCAGCGCGGCGAGCGTGGCCATGGACAGGGTGATGTGCCGGTACCAGGCGTCGTAGCGGCGGACCTGGTAGTGGTGCAGGCCGCG
Source organism: Kitasatospora sp. NPDC001159 (assembly GCF_053598235.1). NCBI lineage: Bacteria > Bacillati > Actinomycetota > Actinomycetes > Kitasatosporales > Streptomycetaceae > Kitasatospora > Kitasatospora sp. NPDC001159. The sequence continues at coordinate 689 of NZ_JBSFJV010000024.1, read as the reverse complement.
CTCATTCTTCGCGACCTGGAACGACTCCTCTATCGCCCACCTCGCCGCGGCGACCTTGACCAGGTCTTTCAATCGGGTGGCTGCGGGTCCGTAGCACACGTAATGGGCGATCTCGGTAGGGTCGCTGACCGAGCGGCGGGCCAGGACCCAGTGCCCGACGCCGTCCTCCCACACCGGGCGGATCGCCACCCTGGCCCAGTCGTAGACCCGCTCGCCGTGGGAGCCCTTGCCGCCCGACAGGCGCTTCCAGGTCTGCCGTGGCAGGGCGGCGACCAGCTCATCGACGCGGCTCGGGATCCTCGTCCAGGCCACGGCCGTCGGGCACACCCCAGTGGTGCGCCGGGCCCTCGGCCCGCTGCTCGCAGTCGCAGGACCCGAGGGCGAGCAGCGTCACGTAGACCTCTGCCTGCCGGCGGGTCAGCCCCATGCGGTGCAGGTACGTCTGCGGGTTCTCCTCGGTCATTCAGCGTTCCTCCACTCGATCCCGATCGGGTGCTGGCCGAGCCGCCTCGCGGCCACGCCCAGCCCGCCCGGCCCGCCCGGCCCGCCGGACAGATCCACCACGTTCACGCTGTCCGGGGGCGTTCACTCGGTGCCCCCGTTCAAGCCGGCGCCGACTCCCCCCGCCGCCACGAAACACGAGTCGGAAACCTGCGTGCGGGGCCCGTCAGACGCGTCTGACGGGCCCC